>JBFHVA010000030.1:0-22724 GCA_041589735.1 Gammaproteobacteria bacterium
GTCCGGAATAGCCCTTTAGAGCTTAGGTTTTTGAAAAACCCCGGGCCGAAATATCGCCGCGTACTGCTCAAGCTGAGCGGCGAGGCCCTGTTGGGGGAGTCCGAGTACGGCATCGATCCCGATACCCTGAAGACCGTCGCCACCGAAGTCGGGGAGCTTCGGACCATGGGCGTGGAGGTGGCAATGGTCATCGGCGCGGGGAACATCTTTCGCGGAGCGGTGCTGGCCGATCGCGGAATGGATCGGGTCGCCGCCGATCACATCGGCATGCTCGGCACGGTCATCAACGCGCTGGCGCTTCAGGACGAGCTCGAACGCCAGGGGCACTTCGCCCGGGTGATGTCCGCCATCCGCATCAATGAACTGTGCGAGGATTATCTTCGCCGTCGCGCTGTCCGCCACCTGGAGAAAAAACGTATCGTCATTCTTGCCGCCGGCACCGGCAATCCCTTTTTCACCACCGACTCGGCGGCCAGCCTGCGCGCGGTGGAGGTGGAGGCCGAACTTCTGATCAAGTCCACCAAGGTAGACGGCGTTTACTCCGCCGATCCGAAAAAAGACCCGAACGCCACCCGCTACACCCGACTGAGTTATGATCAGGTTTTAATGAACAAGCTAGGGGTCATGGACGCCACCGCGGTGGTGCTTTGCCGTGACAATCACATGCCGCTCCGCGTTATCAACATGCACAAGAAGGGCTCGCTCATGCGGGCGGTGATGGGAGAGGACGAGGGCACGCTGGTGGAATGAACCCTCGGCGTTTGAGCGGCCGGATCGAATCAGCACTGTCTCACGCCCAACGATTCAGGTAACCAAGCGAGAGAGCGATGGTCGAGGACATCAAAAAGGACGCCAGAACCCGGATGGCGAAGAGCGTGGAAGCGCTTCGCCACGAGCTCAGCAAGTTGCGCACCGGGCGCGCCAACGCGGGACTGCTGGATCACGTCACCGTGCCTTACTACGGCACCGACACCCCTTTGAACCAGGTGGCCAGCGTGTCGGTGGCGGATCCGCGGACCCTGCTGGTGCAGACCTGGGAGAAGAAGCTGATCCCGGAGGTGGAGAAAGCCATCATGAACGCGGACCTGGGCCTCAATCCCATCAGCGCCGGCGATGTGATCCGGGTGCCGCTGCCTCCGCTGACCGAGGAGCGACGCAAAGAGATGACGCGGGTCGTTCGTCACGAAGCGGAGAATGCCCGGGTGGCCATCCGCAACATCCGCCGCGATGCCAACCAGCACTTAAAGGCGTTGATCAAGGAGGAGCACCTGGCGAAGGACGCCGAGCACCGGGCCGAATCGGATATCCAGAAGCTGACGGACCAGTTCATTCAAGAGGTCGACGAGGTTCTGAAGGAGAAAGAGCAAGACCTCATGGAAATCTGAGCACGGTGACCGTGACCCTCTGTGACGAGGCCCCGCGCGCCCACTGGGCGGATACGGGTTTGGCGACCGCGCTCGGAAGACAATAGCGCTTCTCCCTGCGACCTTCTGGTGGCATGCTGGGGCTCATGACCCGGTCGAGCGAAATTCCCGACTCCGACACCGCTTCCAGGCCTCCCCGTCACGTCGCCATCGTCATGGACGGTAACGGCCGCTGGGCGAAGCAGCGCAAGCTGCCGCGATTCGCCGGACACACCGCCGGGGTCGACACCGTTAAGGGGGTGGTGCGCGCCTGCGTGGAGGAGGGAATTAAGGTGCTCACCCTGTTCGCCTTCAGCAGCGAGAACTGGCGCCGTCCGCGGGACGAAGTGAGCATGTTGATGGGATTGTTCATCTCCGCCCTGGACCAGCAGGTAAAGAAGCTGCACGAAAATAACATCCGCCTGCGGGTGATCGGCGATCGCTCGGCGTTTAACGCGGCGCTGCAAAAACGCATCCGTGACGGGGAAACGCTGACCCGGGACAACGACGGGCTGGTGCTGGTGATTGCTGCAAACTACGGCGGACGCTGGGACATTGTGGAAGCGACCCGCGCCTTGGCCCGCACGGTGGCGGCCGGCGCTCTGGATCCGGAGGAAATCTCCGAGCAGCAGATGGCCCACCACATGAGCCTCAAGGATCTGCCGGAGCCGGACCTGTTCATCCGCACCGGCGGCGAGCAGCGGGTCAGCAACTTCCTGCTCTGGGACATGGCCTACACCGAGCTCTATTTCACCGAAACCCTGTGGCCGGACTTTGACCGCGCCGCGTTCGATGAAGCGCTCGCCTCCTATGCCCGCCGCCAGCGCCGTTTCGGGCGCACCAGCGAGCAGGTGACGGCTGCCGGGGGCAAAACCGCGGACGCCGCCGCGGATCCCGGAGAATCAGGCCGCGCCACGCTGCACCGGGTGCGCTGAGCGGCGCCCGCCGGATGCCCGTGTCCCCTCTCGCTCGACGGGCCGTGACCGCCGTGGTGCTGGTTCCGGTAGTGGTCTACGGCGTGCTGGCGCTGCCGAGCGCATATTTCGGAGCGCTGATGGCGGTGTTCGTGCTGGCCGGCGCCTGGGAGTGGGCGGACCTGAGCGGCTATACGGCTCCCGCCAGAGTGGGCTACGTGATGCTGCTGGCGATACTGCTGATCGTCGCCTCCAAGGTGGCCTCAGGGCCGGCCGGCACCCGGCTGATTCTGTCGGCGGGCGTGCTTTTCTGGGTTGCCGCTTTCGTGTGGGTGGCCCGTTACCAGTCCGGTCGCGCCACGCCGCTGCTGGAAACCCGGGGCGCGCTGATGATCACCGGCATTCTGGTGCTGGTGCCCGCCTGGGTTGGGCTCTACGCCCTGCACCGCGGCGGGGCCGCGGGACCGGAGCTGGTTTTGCTGCTGATGCTTTTGGTCTGGAGCGCGGACGTGGGGGCCTTTTTCACCGGCCGCCGTTTCGGCCGGCGCAAGCTGGCGACCCGGGTGAGTCCCGGAAAGACCGTCGAGGGCGTTCTCGGCGGAGTGGTGCTGGCAGCGGTGGTGATCGCGGCCTACGCCGCCTTGCGAGTTCAAACGCCCGGCTGGGCCAGCGGCCTCATGGTCCTCGGCGTGGCCACGGTGCTGGTCTCGGTTCTGGGCGATCTGCTGGAGAGCTTGGTCAAGCGTCGGGCGGGACGAAAAGACAGCGGCGTGCTGATCCCCGGGCACGGCGGGGCCCTGGACCGCATCGACAGTCTTACCGCAGCGGCGCCCGTGTTCGTCTTAGGCCTCGTCCTGATGGGGATCCCGGCGTGAAGGCCCTGACCATTCTCGGTGCCACCGGCACCATCGGCGTCAACACCCTCGACGTGGTGGCGCGGCACCCGCAGCGTTATCGGCTGTTCGCCCTCACCGCCAACGAGGACCACGCCCGGTTGGCCGAGCAGTGTCTACGATATCGACCGCGTTTTGCGGTGATGGCGGACCCAGACGCCGCGCAGCGCCTTGCCGAGCGGCTGAGGCAGGAGGCGCCCGGAACCGAGGTGCTGGCCGGCGGCGAGGGCCTGGAGACGGTCGCTGCCCACCCGGAGGTGGATTTCGTCATGGCGGGCATTGTCGGCGCTGCGGGCCTGCTGCCGACCCTGGCGGCGGCCCGGGCCGGCAAGCGGGTGTTGCTGGCCAACAAGGAAGCCCTGGTCATGTCCGGCGACCTGTTCATGCAGGCGGTGCGCGAGCACGGCGCCGAGCTGTTGCCCATCGACAGCGAGCACAATGCCGTTTTCCAATGCATGCCGGGCGGCTATGCCGGAGGGCTCGACGGCGCCGGCGTGTCGCGGATCCTTCTGACCGGCTCCGGCGGACCCTTCCGCACCACCCCGTTACCGGAGCTGGAGGCTGTGACCCCGGATCAGGCCTGCGCCCACCCCAACTGGGTCATGGGCCGTAAGATCTCGGTGGACTCCGCTACCATGATGAATAAAGGTCTGGAGGTTATCGAGGCGTGCTGGCTGTTCTCCACACGGGTGGATCGGGTGGAGGTCGTGGTTCATCCGCAAAGCATCATTCACTCCATGGTGGAATACGCCGATGGCTCGGTGCTGGCGCAACTGGGCAACCCCGACATGCGTACCCCCATCGCTCACGCTTTGTCGTGGCCTGAGCGCATTGGATCGGGCGTCGAGCGGCTGGATTTGACTGCTATCGGGCGGCTCGATTTCGAGCCCGCTGACTTCGACCGCTTCCCCTGCCTCAAGCTCGGCTATCAGGCGGCGAGCGCGGGGGGCGGGGCCAGCACGGTGCTCAACGCTGCCAACGAGGTGGCGGTGGAGGCGTTTTTAAAGGAACGGATCCGCTTTACCGATATTCCAAGGGTTATCGAAGGCACTTTAGAACGATTGAGCTACGATGCGCCGGCGAGCTTGGAATCCGTGCTGGCCCTCGACGCTGAAGCGCGCGCGACCGCATCGGCCCAGACCACCGCTTGACCGTAATGAGGTAGATTTGAGCTCATCAGCAACAAATTGCGGCTGAGAATTTAAAGGAGAAACAAGCCAGGCCCATGTCCGTTTTATCGTCAATCATTTGGTTCGTCATCGCCATCGGTGTGCTGGTGACGGTGCATGAGTTCGGCCACTTCTGGGTTGCGCGGAGACTGGGGGTGAAGGTGCTGCGCTTCTCTGTCGGTTTCGGCCGGCCCCTTTGGCGTACCCGCGCCGGCAAGGACCAGGTGGAGTACGTGATCGGCGCCATACCGCTCGGCGGCTACGTCAAGATGCTGGACGAATCCGAGGGCGAGGTGCCCGAGTCCGAAGTGCACCGGGCTTTCAATCGCCAGTCGTTGCCGGTGCGCTTCGCGGTGGTCTCCGCCGGCCCGATCTTCAATTTTCTCTTTGCCGTGGTGGCTTACTGGGTCATGTTCATGGTCGGCGTCAGCGGGCTCAAACCCCTGGTGGGCGAGGTGGCGCCGGGCTCCCTGGCATCGGCGGCGGGGTTCAATTCAGGTCAGGAGATTGTCCGGATTGCCGATCGGGAAACCCACTCCTGGGAAGCGGTGATCCAGGGGGTCATCGGCGGCTCCTTGAGCGGAGAACCGCTGCCGGTCACGGTGGATGACCCCTCCCGCGGCCCCCGGGAGCTCAGCCTGGACCTTTCCGGGGTGGCCCTGGACGATCTCACCCGGGGTCAATTTTTCGAGCGCCTAGGCTTCAGCCCCATGCGACCGAAGATTCCGCCGCGCATGGGCAGAATCTTCGAGGGAAAACCCGCCGATCTGGCCGGACTCAAGCCCGGCGACTTGATCGTGAGCGTCGATACCACGCCGATTGAAACCTGGCACCAGCTGGTGGAATACCTGCGGGCGCGCCCGGAGCAAACGATTGAAGTTGTGGTTGACCGTTCCGGCCAGCAGCACCGGCTCACGCTGGTGCCTAGAGCGGTGGAGGAAAACGGCCAAAGCGTAGGCAAGATTGACGCCGCGCTGGACGAGAGCGTTCGCGATCAGTTCTACGCCATCGAGCGTTACTCGGTGCTCGACGCATTTAACCGCGGCCTGGACAAGACAGCTCAGGTCACGGTGCTCACGCTTCGAATGCTTTGGAAGATGGTCACCCTCGAGGTTTCGGTCGAGAACTTAAGCGGTCCCATCAGCATTGCGCAGTACGCCGGCGTTTCCGCTGAAGTGGGCATCGCGCGATTCCTCGAATTCCTGGGCATCGTCAGTATCAGTTTAGGAATTATCAATCTGCTTCCAATTCCTCTACTGGATGGCGGTCATTTAATGTATTACCTTATCGAGCTTGTTCAGGGCAGGCCGGTATCCGAGCAAGCGCAGTTCGTCGCCCAGCGTCTCGGAATTGCAATGCTTGTCTGCCTCATGGGGCTTGCCTTTTATAACGACCTGGCGCGCATATTCGGCTGATCGAGCTTCCGAATATTGGTAGCGTTCGCGCCTTGGAAAGGTCGGGATGACCTTTATCGAGGTTCCGGGAGGGAACGCTCCAGGGAACGGGAAGTTCGACAACAAACAGCATAATTCGCGTGCGGGCCTTTTTTTTTGTTGCATTGATGATCCTCCTTGCCGTGCCCGCAAAGGCCGCGGCGCAAGAGCCTTTTGTGGTCGAAGAAATTCGTCTCGAAGGGCTGCAGCGAATATCCGCAGGCACCGTCTTCAACTACCTTCCAATCAGCGTCGGTGATCGGGTAGACAGCAGCCGAACCGCCGAGGCGATTCGTGCGTTATTCAAAACCGGATTCTTCAGGGACGTTACCGTCGAGCGTGAGGGCAACACGCTGATTATTTTCTTGCGCGAGCGGCCCTCCATTTCGAGCATTGAGTTTTCCGGAAACAAATCGATCCAAACTGAAGATCTGGAGAGATCTCTCAAGGACGTTGGCTTCACTACCGGAAGGGTGTTCGACCGCTCCATTTTTGATTCCGTGGAGCAGGAACTTCGCCGCGCCTATTTCGATCAGGGGAGGTACGGAGTGAAGATCACCAGCACCGTTACTCCGCTCGAACGTAATCGCGTTGCCGTCAATTTCGACGTCACTGAAGGTAAAGTAGCCAAGATCCAGCAGATCAATATCGTGGGTAATGATGTCTTCGATGACGATGACCTTCTGGATTTATTCAAGCTCACCACGCCAAAATTCTGGTCTTTTCTTACCAAGAGCGATCAGTACTCGAAACAAAAGCTGGCTGCCGATCTCGAAACTCTTCGCAGCTACTATCTCGATCGTGGATACATCAGCTTTAACGTCGACTCGACCCAGGTGTCGCTCACGCCCGATAAGCAGAGCGTTTACATCACTATAAATATTACCGAGGGTGGATTGTTCACCGTCAGCGAGGTCAAGCTGGCCGGTGATTTGATCGTCGATCCCGAGGAACTCTTCGACCTGGTGAAGATTCGTCAGGGCGACGTGTTCTCGCGCAAACTGGTCACCGAAACGAGTAAGGAGCTGACCGACCGGCTTGGCGCCGAGGGTTACGCGTTCGCGAACATTAATGCCGTTCCTGAGATCGACGAAGGCAAGAAAGAGGTGGCGCTGACCTTTTTCGTCGATCCAGGTAAACGGGTTTACGTGCGCCGAATTAACTTCAAGGGAAACACCAAGACCCAGGACGAAGTGCTGCGAAGAGAAATGCGCCAGCCCGAGGGCGCCTGGATATCCACCACCGCCATCCAGCGTTCGAAGACACGTCTGGAGCGGCTCGCCTTTTTCGAGCAGGTCAACGTAGAAACCCCGGCCGTACCCGGAACCAGCGATCAGGTGGACGTCAATTTCACGGTGAAGGAGCGGCCCGCCGGCAACCTGCTTCTGGGCGCAGGCTTTTCCCAGGCCCAGGGTGTCGTGATCCAGACCAGCATTACCCAGGAAAATTTTGCCGGCAGCGGAAACCGGGCAGGCTTTGCCTTCAATAACAGCAGGGTCAACCGAAACTTCAGCTTTTCCTGGTTCAATCCCTACTGGACGGATGACGGCATCAGCCGGGGCTTCGAGGCCTTTTATCGAAGAACCGACGCTTTTGAGGCCAACCTCGCGGACTACAATTTGGATGAACTCGGAGGCGGTATCACCTTCGGCGTGCCGGTCTCCGAGTTCAATACCGTGAACTTCGGCGCGACCATCGAAAACACTAAATTCAAGCCCGGCAGCGCCGCCTCCAATGAAATCTTGGCTTTTCGTAACGAGGTTGGCGAGGAGTACAACACGCTGACTTTGAGCGTGAGCCACACCAACGATACCCGCGACAACCGACTTCTTCCCAACAGGGGGCAGCTGACGCGGGTATCAGCGGACGTAGCCGTGCCCGGCCTGGATTTAACTTTTTACAAACTGCGCCTGCTCCACCAGCGGGTGTTTCCGCTTTTCAAGGACTTTGCCCTCGCCCTGGAGGGCGAAGTGGGCTATGGCGACGGATACGGCGACACCGGGGATCTTCCATTGACCAAGAACTACTTTGCCGGCGGATTGCGCTCGGTGCGGGGTTTCGAGGCCAACACCCTGGGGCCCCGCGACTCTAACGGAGAGCCCCTTGGGGGCAGCACCAAGCTGGTCGCTAACGCCGAGCTCATCATCCCGCTGCCCATCATCACCAATACCCGCTCCTTCCGCCTGACGGCGTTCCTGGACGCGGGCAATGTCTACGGACCCGGGGAAGACGTGGACCTTGAACAGCTCCGTTACTCGACCGGGATCACGGCCGTGTGGCTATCGCCCTTGGGCCCGATGACTGTTAGCATTGCAGCTCCGTTAAAGAAGGAGCCCGGTGACGAAACCCAGCCCTTCCAGTTCACCTTCGGAACCACGTTTTAGAAGATGACATATCGAGTGAACAGGCACTCATGGAAGTCCGTGATCGCCGCCGTTGTTATCGGCGCAGCCCTGCAGCTTTCTGCCGGCCCCGCGCTGGCACAGGTCAAGGTCGGATTCGTCAACATTTCCAAGGTGCTGGATAAAGCGCCGCAGGCGGAATCAGCCCGGGAACGGATCGAAAAGGAATTCGCGCCGAGAGACAGGCAGTTGCTCGAGCAGCAGAAAGAAATTCGGGCCATGGAGGACAAGCTGGTAAAGAACGGGGCGGTTATGTCCGCAACCGAACGTCAGCGGCAGGAATCCGAGATTCGATCGTTGAAACGGGAGATCCGTCGGCTCCAGGACGAGTTTCGCGAGGACCTCAATCTCCGCCGCAGTCAGGAACTGAGTAAGCTGCAGCGAAAAGTGACCGAAGTGATACAAGAACTTGCCAAAGCCGAAAGTTACGATCTGGTCGTCACCGACGGCGTTATCTATGCGGGTGAACGCGTCGACATCACGGATAAGGTCATCGGACAATTGACCGCACAATTCAAAAAGTCCAACTAGATAGCCGTTCCGAACAGCGATTTATTTCGAAGGTTGCACCAGAGCAAACACAGTTAGAGGAGCCCATTGGCCTACACGCTGGGCGAACTGTCTGAACGACTGGGTGTGCAGCTGCACGGAGACGCGGGTTGTCGCATTGAGCGAGTCGCGACTTTGCAGAACGCTGAACCCGGTTGCATCAGCTTTCTTTCAAACCGCCGCTACCATGGTTTTCTTCGCGCAACCCGCGCCTCGGCGGTGATCCTGGACAGCGAGTTCCTGCCCGAGTGCAATGTCAACGCGCTGGTGAGCGCTAACCCCTATCTGAGCTACGCGCAGGCGGCGGCGCTATTGAATCCCGCGCGCCCCTTCGAAAACGGAATTCACGCCTCCGCATCGGTGGCAGCCGACGCCAGGGTGGATCCGGACGCCTATATCGGTCCCCAGTGCAGCGTCGCCGCCGGTGCTGAAATCGGCGCCCGGTGCTATGTAGGACCCGGCTGCGTCATCGATGAGAACACGACGCTCGGCGAAGACTCGCGGCTGGTGGCCAACGTTACGCTCTGTAAGGACGTGCGCGTCGGCAAGCGCGCGATTCTGCATCCGGGCGTGGTTATCGGCGCAGACGGGTTCGGAATCGCCAACGACAACGGCGTGTGGGTGAAGGTGCCCCAGATTGGCAGCGTAATCATCGGGGATGACGTGGAAATCGGGGCCAACACGACCATTGACCGGGGCGCCCTCGAGGACACGGTGATCGGGGACGGCGTCAAGCTTGATAACCTGATACAGGTGGGGCACAACGTTCAAATCGGCGCCCATACGGCGGTGGCCGCATGCGTCGCCATCGGCGGAAGCGCGCGCATCGGGAAACGCTGCGCCATCGGCGGCGCGGCTTCCATCGGGGGGCACCTTGATATCGCTGACGACGTCCACCTCACCGCCACCTCCGCGGTGCCGAACTCCATCAGGGAACCGGGCGTCTATTCTTCTGGGATGCCGATCCAGGAAAACAAGGCGTGGCGAAAGAATGTGATCCGGATGCGTCAGCTCGACGACATGGCGCGGCGACTCAAAGCGGTAGAGAAGCGACTCAAGGAATTGAACGATGACTGAAGCAAGACCCAAGATCGCGGGCAGTGGACCCGTCGCAGCGTCTACAAAGGAAAGCGAAGTGGAAATGAACATCGATGAAGTGCTCAAGTACTTGCCGCATCGCTACCCCATGCTGCTCATCGATCGGGTCATCAGCTTTGAACCGGGAAAGTCGCTTAAGGCGATCAAGAATGTCACCTACAACGAGAATTTTTTTCAGGGCCACTTTCCCAACCGGCCGGTGATGCCGGCGGTGCTGATTCTCGAGGCCATGGCCCAGGCAACCGGGATTTTTGCCCTCAAAACCCTGGATACTCTGCCCAACGAGCGCTCCATCTATTATTTCGTGGGCATCGACAAGGCCCGTTTCCGGCGCCCCGTGGAGCCGGGAGACCAGATGCAGATCGAGGTGCGGCTCATCCGCACCGCCCGCGGCGTGTGGAAGGTGGAGTCGGACGCCAGCGTAGACGGTGTGGTGGCGGCGAGCGCCGAGCTCATGGGCGCGCTGAGGGAAATCGACACTTGATCCATCCAAGCGCGGAGGTCGATCCGGACGCGCGCCTTTCAGAGGGTGTATCGGTGGGGCCCTGGTCCGTCATCGGCCCAGGAGTGGAAATCGGCGAGGACACCTGGATTGGTCCCCATGTGGTAATCCAGGGACCCACCCGCATCGGCAAGAAGAACCGCATTTACCAGTTCAACTCCATCGGAGACGTGCCCCAGGACAAGAAGTTTTCCGGGGAAAGCTCGCGCTTGGAGATTGGCGACGGCAATGTCATCCGCGAATTCTGCACCTTGAATCGCGGCACCGAGGGCGGCGGCGGCGTGACCCATATTGGAAACGACAATTGGATCATGGCTTACGTGCACGTTGCCCACGACTGCCAGATCGGCAACGCTACCACCATGGCCAACGGTACGACTCTGGCCGGTCACGTTACCGTGGGCAACTTTGCCACCTTCGGCGCATTTACAGTAATACACCAGTTCTGCGCCGTCGGTGCCTACAGCTTTTCCGCCATGGGAACGGTGGTGTTCAAGGACGTGCCCCCGTTCGTCACCATTTCCGGCAACTCGGCCAAGCCCCACGGGCTCAACACGGAGGGTCTCAAGCGCCGCGGTTTCGACACCGATGCGTTGCGTGCCTTAAGACGCGCTTACAAGATCATTTACAAGCAGGGACTGACAGTGGACCAGGCGCTGGCGGCGCTGGAAGAGTCCGCGCGTAAACACCCCGAAGTGGCCACGCTGCGCGACTTCGTCGCCGGGTCTACGCGAGGAGTTGTACGTTAAGAAATGCACTCGGCGTTTCGCGATCCGGTTTCTCTATGCCTCGACTGCCCTTCGAAAACGCTCGGGCGCCCCAGGGTCTGTAACTTACGGAAACGCTCCTTTATCCATCCCCGTCCCTATTGCTCACCCACGTTCCGCAGCGGAGGATACTTCTCCGCACGGCAAGTAACGAGAATTAACGCGGATATTGATCGCCACTTGCTGGCGCTTTGGACTTTGCACTGCACGCGGGATTGACGTGCCTAACACAGGGGGAGCCTTGCGCGTCGTCATCACCGCCGGAGAAGCCTCGGGGGACCAGCTCGGCGCCGGCCTGATCCAGGCCATCAAGGCGCGCCGGCCCGACGCCACGTTTCAAGGTATTGCGGGGCCGAAAATGCAGGCCGCCGGCTGCGAGAGCTTTTATCCCATGGAGCGGCTGTCGGTGATAGGACTGTTCGAGGCCTTCGGCCGCTTCGCCGAGGTGATCCCGATGCGCCGGCGTCTGGCGAGGCGGTTGATCGCCGACCCCCCGGACGTGCTGGTGGGCGTGGATGCGCCGGACTTCAATCTTTCTTTGGAGCTGATGTTGAAACGGGCGGGCGTTCCCACGCTGCACTACGTGAGCCCGTCGGTGTGGGCGTGGCGGCGGTACCGGGTGAAGAAAATTGCCCGCGCCGTGGACCGCATGCTGGTGTTGTTTCCCTTCGAAAGCGAGTTTTACCGCCAGCGTGACGTTCCGGTAAGTTTTGTCGGCCATCCCATGGCGGATGAAATTCCCATGCACTCCGATACGGTTGCGGCGCGTCGCGCCGTCGGCCTGCCCGAAGACGGTGAGTGGGTGGCGCTGCTTCCGGGCAGTCGGGTGAGCGAAGTGCGCTTTCTCGCCGAGCCCCTGGCCCAGACCGCAGCCTGGCTCGCCCAGCGCCGACCGGGTCTGCGGTTCGTCGCGCCGCTGGTGGATGCCGCCACCCGTTCCCTGTTTCAGGCCGCGGTGCAGCGCTACGCCTCGGATCTTTCCATTCATATTGTTGATGGGCAGGCGCGAGACGCGATGGCGGCCGCGGACGCGGTGCTGGCGGCTTCGGGGACGGCGACCTTGGAGGCCTTGTTGCTCAAACGTCCGATGGTCATTACCTACAAGACGCTGCCGCTTACCTGGATCATCGGCCGGCGCATGCTGCACGTGGAGCACGTGGGGCTGCCCAATCTGCTGGCGGGGGAAGCGCTGGTGCCGGAGCTGCTTCAGGAGCAGGCGGTCGCGGAGCGCTTGGGTCCGGCGCTGCTCGAGTTTTTCGAGTCGCCCGAGCGGGTTCGGGTGCTCAAGCAGCGCTTTGAAAAAATCCACGCAAGCCTCAAAAACGACGCCAGCGCCAGGGCCGCCGATGCGGTGCTGGAAGTTGCCGCGGGCCCGGCCCCGTGATCCGCCCTGGCGTGCTGGTGGCAGGCGTGGACGAGGCCGGCCGCGGACCGCTGGCGGGGCCGGTGGTGGCTGCTGCGGTGATTCTTGGCGACGATGTCGTGATCGAGGGAATCCGGGACTCAAAACAGCTGGCGCCCGCGCGCCGCGAGCGCTTGGCGCTGTTGATTCGCGAGCGCGCCGTGGCTTTTGCGCTGGGGGCGGCGGAGGTATCCGAAATCGATGCGCTCAACATTCTAAGGGCGAGCCTGCTGGCCATGACCCGGGCGGTCACGGCGCTCGAGATCGCGCCCCAGCGCGTGCTGGTGGACGGCAACCACCTGCCGGAGCTGAGCTGCGAGGCGCGCGCGGTGATCGGTGGAGACGCACTCGTGCCGTCGGTGGGCGCGGCGTCCATCCTAGCCAAGGTGGCGCGCGACGCGATGATGGTGGATTTGGACCGGCGCTACCCGGTATACGGTTTTGCCCGCCACAAGGGCTACGCCACCGAGGCGCACCGGGAGGCGCTGATGAAGCACGGTCCCTGTCCGGTGCATCGTCGCACCTTTGCCCCGGTGCGTGACGCCCTGGAAGCCCGCGCCGGACGGGCGTCTCCGGCACGCGTCCTCTAAGCCCGTCGCATTCGTTACCATAGGCGGACTCCTATGGCGAACGGATTCGTACATCTCCATCTGCACACCGAGTACTCCCTCGTCGACGGCATTGTGCGCGTCAAAGCGCTGGTGGAGGCGGTGGCCGCGGCCGGTATGCCCGCGGTGGCGGTGACCGAGCAGGGAAATCTTTTCTCCGCCATCAAGTTCTACCGCGCGGCCGTCGCCGCCGGCGTCAAGCCCGTCATCGGTGCCGACATGACGCTGTTCAACGCGTTGGATCCCAATCAACCGGCCCGAATCGTGCTGCTTTGCCAGAACCTCGCCGGCTATCGCAACCTGTCCCGGCTGGTCACCCGGTCTTACGTAGACGGCCGCGTGGGCGGCGTGCCGATGCTGCTGCCGGAGTGGCTAGAGGCCCAGAGCGAAGGCCTGATCGCGCTTTCCGGCGGCTGCGCGGGCGACGTGGGCCAGGCGCTGCTCTCGTCGCGTCCCGAAGAGGCGGATCGCCGGCTCGACGCGTGGCTTGGACGCCTCGGCGAGCGCTTTTATCTGGAATTGACCCGCAGCGGACGCGAGAACGAGCAGGCGTACATCGACGCGGCCCTGGAACTCGCCGAGCGGGCCGGGGTTCCGGTGGTGGCAAGCAACGACGTGCGTTTTTTGATGAAAGAGGACTTCGAGGCCCACGAGGCCAGAGTCTGTATCCAACAGGGACGCACCCTGGCCGATCCCCGGCGCCCCCGGCCCTATTCCGCGCAGCAGTACCTGCGCGGCGCGGAGGAGATGGCGGCGCTTTTTTCGGACCTGCCCGAGGCGCTTGAAAACAGCGTCGAGATCGCCAAGCGCTGCAACCTGGAGCTGGTTTTCGATAAAAGCTTCTTGCCGAACTTTCCGCTGCCCAAGGGCACTTCGCTGGAAAGCTGGCTGGAGTCGGAGTCAAGACGCGGCCTCGAGAACCGGCTCGAGATGCAGCCTGCCCACAAACGCAGCGAGCCCGACCAGGTTTACAGCGAGCGCCTCAATTCTGAGCTCGAAGTGATCAACGGCATGGGCTTTGCCGGTTACTTTTTGATTGTCGCGGATTTCATTCAGTGGGCGCGTCAAAACGGTGTTCCGGTTGGTCCGGGCCGCGGCTCGGGCGCCGGATCCCTGGTGGCGTACGCGCTCGGCATCACCGACTTGGATCCGATCGAGCACGACTTGCTGTTCGAACGCTTTTTGAATCCCGAGCGCGTATCGATGCCGGATTTCGACATCGACTTCTGCATGGACGGACGCGACCGGGTGATCGACTACGTAGCGAACAAGTACGGCGCGGACCAAAACGACGGCGCCCGGGTGGCGCAGATCATCACCTTCGGCACCATGGCGGCGAAGGCGGTGGTACGCGACGTCGGTCGGGTGCTCGGACATCCCTACGGTTACGTCGATCAGCTGGCCAAGCTGATCCCTTTCGAGCTCGGCATGACCCTGGAGAAAGCGCTGGAAGGCGAGGATCGGCTGCGCGAGCGCTACCAGCAGGAAGAGGAAGTGCGCACGCTTATCGACCTAGCGCGCAAGCTCGAAGGCCTCGCCCGTAATGCCGGCAAACACGCCGGAGGCGTTGTCATCGCGCCGACATCGCTGACCGACTTTACCCCGCTTTACCGGGAACAAGGCGCGACCGGGGTGGTGACCCAGTTCGACAAGGATGATGTCGAGGCCGTGGGCCTGGTGAAGTTCGATTTCCTTGGCCTTCGAACCCTGACCATCATAGACCGAGCCGTTCGCAGCATTAACGCCGCCCGTGAACGCAAGCGCGAAGACCCGCTCGATATCATTGCCCTTCCGATAGATGACGCACCCACCTACGAGCTCATCCGCAGCGCCCGCACCACGGCGGTATTTCAACTCGAGTCCCACGCCATGAAGGATCTAATCCGGCGATTGCAGCCGGAGAACTTCGAGGACCTGACCGCGCTGAACGCATTGATCCGCCCGGGGCCCTCGGAGCTCGCGGACGACTTCATCGCCAGAAAGCACGGCCGCCAGGTGGTGGAATACCTGCACCCGGAACTCAAAAGCGTGCTGGAAACCACCTACGGGGTGATCCTCTACCAGGAGCAGGTGATGCAGATCGCCCAGGTGCTGGCGGGCTATTCGCTGGGCTACGCAGATCTGCTTCGCCGCGCCATGGGCAAGAAAAAGCCCCAGGAGATGGCCAAGCAGCGCAAGTTTTTTCTGAAAGGTGCGAAAAAACGCCGTGTCGACGAGCGAAAGGCGAGCGAAATTTTCGATTTGATGGAAAAGTTCGCCGGCTACGGTTTCAATAAATCCCACTCCGCCGCCTACGCGCTGATCGCTTACCAGACCGCCTGGCTGAAAACCCACTATCCCGCCGATTTCATGGCCGCGGTGTTGTCTTCGGATATCGACAACACCGATAAAGTGGTGGTATTCATGGACGACTGCGGCGAAATGGGGCTTACCATCGAGTCCCCAGACGTCAACGTCTGCGAGTACGCGTTCACGGTCGCCAACGAGCGCACCATTCGCTACGGACTCGGCGCAGTCAAAGGCGTGGGCGCGTCCGCGATTGCGGCGGTCGTCGCTGAGCGGGAGGAAAACAGTCGCTTCGAGGATCTGTTCGACTTCTGTCGCCGGGTGGACGGAAAAAAGGTCAATCGCCGCGTCATCGAGGCGTTGATTCGCTGCGGCGCCCTGGACGAGCTTGGGCCTTCGCGCGCGTCGCTGATGGCGACCCTGACTCGCGCCCTGAAACTTGCCGAACAACACGCGCGTGACGCGTCGGCGGGACAAAACGACATGTTCGGAGGCGCCGTCAGCGCCGGCAACGGCGAGCGCAGCTTTACCGAAGTTCCCGAGTGGCCCGAGGAAGAGCGGCTCGCCGGAGAAAAGGAAACGCTTGGCCTTTACTTGAGCGGGCACCCGGTACACCGATTCGAAGCGGAGCTCAACAGGCTCACGGGACGACGCATTTCCGAGCTAAAGAGCGAAAGCGTCGACAGCTGCCTTGTGGCGGGGCTTCTGGTGCGCATGCGCACGATAAATACTCGCAACGGGCGTATGGCGGTGCTGACCCTGGACGACAATACAGGCCGCATCGAAGCCGTGGTCTACTCGGATCTATATCAGAAGCACCGCGACGTTCTCGTCAACGACAAGGTGCTGGTGCTTGAAGGCACGCTCAACCGGGACGACTACACCGGCGAGCCATCGTTGAAAGTAACGGATATCCACGACCTCGACGGAGCCCGTGCGGCGCGCGCCAGGCATCTGCTGGTGCATTTGGATCAAGAGCAGTCTCAAAATGGAACGGTGCAGGCCCTGGCTGAAATACTTTCTCCGTTTCGCGAAGGTCGCACGCCGGTGTGTGTGGAATACTGCCGCGGCGATGCCAGGGTAAGGGTGGCGCTGGGAAACGATTGGCGGGTTTCACCCACGGAAGAGTTATTGAGCCGGCTGAAACAGCTGGCGGGCAACGATGGCGTCGAGTTGGAGTACTGAGACGTATGTCGTATGTCGTATATCGAACGTAAAGTTGGGAAGGCGAAATCGTGTTTGCTTAGTGTTTGGCAATTGCCAGGTTGAACGGGGCATTAATACGTCTTTTAGGTCATATTCCGCCTACTGATAACGGTATAGCAAAATCCGATATACGACATACGAAATACGATATACGATCTCCTCTTCAACATGCTTCGAGTTGGTCTAGAGTATTTGTCAATAAGCCTCTGTATAAGCGGAAAATTGTTCTATATTCACTCATTGCTGGGATGATTGTTTCAGGTCTCCCAAAGGCAGCACGATGATAGCAACCACACCGGAATCGGCGGTCGCAGCCTCCAAGCAGGTAGCAAAGGATTTACGGATGAATCTCGATTTTCTCGAATTCGAACAGCCGATCGCGGAGCTTGAGGCCAAGATCGAAGAGTTGCGCCGGGTCGGTTCCAACACCGAGCTCAACATCGGCGATGAAATCGAAGATCTTCAGGAAAAGAGTGATGAACTCACGCGCTCGATTTTTTCCAGGCTCGACGCGTGGCAGATTTCGCAGCTGGCGAGACATCCGCAGCGCCCCTACACCCTCGATTATGTGGAGCGCTTGTTCACGGACTTCTATGAGCTCCACGGCGACCGCAGCTTTGCGGATGATGCCGCTATCGTCTCGGGACTGGCGAGGCTTGACGGCCGCCCGGTGGTGGTCATCGGACACCAGAAAGGGCGCAACACCAGAGAGAAGCTGGACCGCAGCTTCGGCATGCCGCGTCCGGAGGGTTACCGGAAGGCACTGCGTATCATGCGCATGGCGGAAAAGTTTCGCTTGCCGATATTGACGTTTATCGACACCCCGGGTGCTTATCCGGGAATCGGCGCCGAAGAGCGCGGACAGAGCGAAGCCATCGCCCGCAACCTGTTCGAAATGGCGCGGCTGAAGACGCCTATCATCTGCACCGTAATTGGAGAGGGCGGATCCGGCGGCGCCCTGGCCATCGGCGTCGGCGACAGCGTGCTGATGCTTCAGTACAGCACCTATTCCGTAATTTCCCCGGAAGGCTGCGCCTCGATTCTGTGGAAGAGTGCGGAAAAAGCAGCCGATGCGGCGGAAGCCATGGGTATCACATCGGGACGTCTGAAAGAGCTCGAGCTTATCGATGATGTCATCGAAGAGCCGCTGGGCGGTGCGCACCGGGACGTGGACGAGACCGCACGGCGCGTCAAGCGGGTGCTGTTGGCGGAGCTGAAACGGCTCTACCGGTTGGATCCGGAATCGCTGGTCGCGCGCAGGTACGATCGCCTCATGGCGTACGGAAAGTACCGCGAAGGCGAAGAATGACGCGGCGCTACTTCACTGTATCTGAAGCCAACAAAATGATACCGGAGCTCGAATCCCGCTTCGGCCGCATGCTGCAGCTGCATGCGCAAATCCGCGCCGCCTACGATCGTCTGGAGGACGCGGGCTTCGCGCCCGAGGAAGAAGACTTCGAGATTTCACCCCAGAACGCTGATACCGAGGTGACCCGGGACTTGGCGGAGCTGCGCACGCTGATGAACGCGTTGCGAACGGACCTTGAGGAGCTCCACCGGGAGGGCTGTATCGTCAAGGACATCGGGTCCGGACTTGTGGACTGGTACGCGCAAAAGGACGGCCGCGAAGTTTTTCTATGCTGGAAGCTGGGCGAGAAGTCGGTCGATTTCTGGCACGAGCTGGAAGGCGGATTTGACGGCAGAAGACCGGTGTCGGAACTTTGAAGAAGTGACATGTGACCTGTCTCCAGAGACCGGCCAGTATTGATTGGTGATTCGCGGTGCCGCTTACTCGATCAGCGGAAAGTCGCCATTACCTGCTTCGTTATTCCAAGGGAGTTGCTCGCAACCAAGTTCGCCGCACTGACGGGCATGCCTCTTACTTGTTACATGTCACCTGTTACATGTAACTATCGGTGTGCCGTGATTTGACAATGTCCCACCCCGTTACGCATCCCACGAAAACTTACTCCTTCGGCTGCGTCGTCTGTTTCAGGCTTGACTCGTTCTGCTGAATCACCGACGTCAGCAGCTCGCCCGAGAAACGGCACATCAGCGTGAGCAGCGTCTGGTCGTCGTGATTGAACAGCTTTCCATCGTGCTTGTTCAGCACCTCGATGACGCCCAACACTTGTCCGCCGCCAATCACCGGAGCGGCGAGCATGGAGCGGGTTTTGAATCCGAACTCCTCGTCGATAGCCGGGTAGAAACGTTCGTCTGACTGTACGTCGTTGACGATCACCGATTTCTGATTTTCCGCGACCCATCCGCCGATGCCCGTGCCCGGCGGCAGGCGCCGCCATACGAGCTCGTCGGCGGGAAGGTCGCCGTGGGCGACCACGAAAACAAGCTCCCGGGTATCCTCGTCGAGTATCAGCAGCGACCCGTCCTTGGCGCTGATGGTTTCAAGCGAGTTTTTGAGCACCTCCGAAAGCAACTGCATGATCTCAAACTCTTGCTTCGGATTCTCCAGCGCCTCGACTAGGTTTTGCATCGAGTCGATAAATTGCCGCAGCGCCAGGATCTCATGGCGCAAGCGCTCGTTTTCCTGCTCCAGCTTCAGCACTTCTTCCCGGGTGTCCAGCCGTTTTTCAGTCATCGGATCGTACCGTATTCGTGGCTAGGAGATCTTGAACGATTCTGTCAGATCGACGTCTCTGACAATGCTGAACAAAAGCTCCCCGGCAAATCTGCACATGACCGAAAGCAGCGTCTGATTGCCGGTGCTGAAGAGCTTGCCGTTTTTCTTGTTAATCATCTCCACTACGCCGATGACACGGCTGCCACCAAGGAGTGGTGCCGCCAGGATGGAGTTCGTCGTATGCTTGAGCTGGTTGTCCAAACCCTTGTAAAAACGATCGTCGGCCGCCGCGTTATTGACAATGGCCGACTGCCGGTGGTTGAGAACCCAGGATGCAACACCTTTCCCGGCCGGTACCCGCTTGCCAATCAGCTGCTCTTTGGGCGTCACTCCGCGCACGATCGCAAAGATTAATTCGCCGCTCCTCTCGTCCGGGATCAGCAGCGAGCCCGCGCTGGCGCCGATGGCGCGCATCGCATTATCGAGTACGGATTCGAAAAGCGTGAGGATTTCGGACTCTTTCCTGGGCGAGTGAAGTGCGTCCATCAGATCCATCAGCACGCCGATGAAACTGCGCAGAGCCTTGGCTTCCTCCTCCAGCGCGGCGTTCTCTTTGCGTAGGCTCAAAAGCTTGGTATGCCATTCCCGCGTCGCGTCGAGCGCCTGTTGTCGTCTGCTGGTGTTCATTCGGCGACTCTGCTCTCCATGGCAATCCAGCGCCTTTCGGGTGATTGGGCTAACCCGGTCTGGCGGCGGACAGCTTGTGCTGCGTGCTTTTCTTCGTGATCGCGCCCGGTTTTTGGTTGTGCCGCGCGGGAGCTCGCGTTTCCCGATCCCGGTCGGCGGCTACGGTCTAGGGGTGCAAATCCGCGCTGCCCGCCAAGTTGCTGCCGAAGGCCGGTCCGCAACGTGTTCACGTGGTCTCTGGCCCGGCCGGGACCGTCAATAAGGCGTCGGATTTCGCCTCTCATACAAATGGTAGACAATACCGGACCAGGCCGCGAGCCCGTAAAAGCCCATGCAGCGCACCGTTTTCTACGTATCCGACAGCACCGGCATCACTGCTGAAACGCTGGGGCATACGCTGCTGACGCAATTCGACAGTATCGAGTACAGACAGGTGACGCTGCCTTTCGTCGCGGATGAAGACAAGGCCAAAGATGCGGTCAGCCAGATCAACAGCGCCGCCGAGCGCGACGAGCACCGGCCCATCGTATTCAGCACCTTGACCAGCTCGCAACTTCACGAAACCATCTCCCAGTGCAACGCACTGGTACTGGACTTGTTCAGCGTCTTCATTCGACCTCTGGAGACGGAGTTCAATCGCGGATCCAGTCATGTGCGCGGCCGCTCCCACGGGCTCGTCGATCGCGCCAGTTACGAGATCCGCATCGACGCGGTGGACTTTGCTTTGAGTCACGATGATGGTGCCAGCACGCGTCATTACGGAGACGCCGACATCATTCTCATCGGCGTTTCCCGATCGGGAAAGACGCCCACCTGTATCTACCTGGCGATGCAGTTCGGAATCCGCGCGGCCAACTATCCCATTACCGAAGAGAACTTGAACGACGGCAAGCTTCCCGAGGTGCTGGCGCCTTACCGGGAACGGCTGTTCGGCCTCACCATCGACGCCGAACGGCTGCGTCAGATCCGCAGCGAGCGCAGACCCAACAGCCGCTATGCGTCCGTGGCCCAGTGCCGCACCGAGGTGCGCGAGGTGGAGTCCCTGTTCCGGTCCAACGGCATCAAGTTCCTGGACACGAGCTCGACGTCGATAGAGGAAATTGCCACCCGCCTGCTGCAGGAGACGGGACTAAAGCGGCGGCTCTATTAATCTCTTGATGCGTGACGCGAAGCGCGAAGTGGAGAGTTCGGGGATGGTAGATAGTAGATGGTAGATGGGGGGGTGGTGTTCGGATCGTCTTTATCCCATCTACCATCTACCATCTACCGGCTTACGACATACGAATCTTCGCTTCTTCATCCATGTCTTCCGACCCCGTAATTGATGCACTCAGCCGATGCCTTGAGGCGCTTCCGGCTAAAACGCGCCTCATAGTTGGCTACAGCGGGGGCATGGATTCCCATGTGCTGCTTCATGCGCTGGCGCACGCGACCGCCTCCGGGCGCAAGGGCGCGCTCTCGGCCATCCACGTCAATCATGGACTGCACGCCGATGCCGGCAAATGGGTTTTGCATTGCGAGCAGGTTTGCCGGGAGCTCGATGTGCCGCTGGAGACAGTGGAGATTCGGGTCACGGCGAAGGCCAAGCAAGGACCGGAAGCTGCCGCCCGGGAGGCACGCTACGCCGCGTTCGAGCAGCGGCTGCAGGAAGCCGACGCGCTGTTGCTGGCGCATCACCTGGACGACCAGGCGGAGACCTTTTTACTCCAGCTTCTGCGTGGCGCCGGACCTGCGGGACTGAGCTCCATGCCCGCCGAGGCCGCGCTCGGGCCCGGCCGCCTGCTGCGCCCGCTGCTGGAGGTTTCCCGCGGCGAAATTCGCGATTACGCCAAAAGTCATGGCCTCGACTTCGTGGACGATCCCGCAAACCAGCAGCTGCGTTACGACCGCAACTACCTGCGTCACGAAATCATGCCGCGAATTCAACGGCGCTGGCCGGGAGCAGCGCGCACCATTGCCCGTGCCGCCGGGCATCAGGCGGCGCTGGCCCGGATCGCGCGGGAACTGGGGGCCCGCGCCCTTAAAGAAGCCGAAGGCGGCGTGACCTTGAGCTGCAAGGCGCTGTCTCATCTGCACCCGGACGTGGCACGGCTTGCGCTTCGCGCCTGGCTCGAAGGGCGCGGTTTTTCGCCGCCGTCGAAAGTGGTGCTGGACCGAATCCTGAATGAAGCGGTGACCGCGGAGGTCGACGCCAAGCCGCTGGTGGCCTGGCCCGGGGCGGAGGTGCGACGGTATCGGGGTGCGCTTCACGTGACGCCGCCGCTGTCCCCGGCGGAGCCCGACAGGGTCGAGGCCTGGGACGGGCGGTGCTCTCTGGCGCTTCCGCAGGGGCGACTGAGCGTCCTGCCGGCGAAAGGTCGCGGCCTCAGGGCCGCGCTTACAAGCAACGGTGATCTCGAGGTGCGCTTTCGGCGGGGCGGGGAACGCTGCCGACCGGCGGGTCAGGCTCGATCCGCCACGCTCAAAGCCTGGTTTCAGCGCCGCGGCGTGCCTCCCTGGGAGCGGGACCGGATTCCGCTGATCTTCATCCGCGGCGAGCTCGCTGTCGTCGCCGGGCACTGGGTGTGCGACGGATTCGAGTCCGCGGAAGACGAGGACGGGCTCGTCATTCAATGGATCCCGGACGCCTGAGCCGATTGCGGAAGTTATACTGCCAGTGAGGGCGCGAAGCTGTTCGCGGGCGCCCGCCTGAACGTTTTGGCTCAGGGAAAGTCACAAATCAAGGGCCTCCACCAAAGCGAACCGCCCAGCGGCGGCAAATCATCGTCAGCAGCATGCATTTCGACGAGAAGGAAATCCGCCCGGACATCCGCATCGTGCTGGA
>JBFHVA010000031.1:0-22662 GCA_041589735.1 Gammaproteobacteria bacterium
GACCGCGGTTGACGAGATCGCCGGCAAAACACAGCCGGTCGTCTGCGGGATCGAAGCGGATCAGATCGAGCAGGGCGCAAAGCTCGTCATAGCAGCCCTGCACGTCACCGATTGTGTAGGTTGCCATGAACCTGTCTCAGAATCGCTGTGCTTAGCCGAACGGCGTTAACTACAGGCTCAAAGTACTCATTTACTGGCGTGCAAACTCGGCTTGTTAAGCCTGTTTTTGCCTTGCCTTATCCAAGCTCGCTGTCTGAGATCGATCCACGGCAAAGGTCCCCTATAGCTAGAAAGGGATCAGTGGACCATGTTCGGCATGGCGAGACCAAAAGGAGGAATGGGCGCGTCAAACTTGGTCCCGTCGTCGGCGACCATTTGATAGCTTCCATGCATAGTGCCCACCGGCGTTTCCAGCATGGCGGCGCTGGTATAGCGAAATGATTCTCCCGGTTTCAGATGAGGCTGCTCCCCGACGACGCCGTCGCCGCGCACTTCCTGCACCTGCCCTTGGGCGTCGGTGATGATCCAGTGGCGAGTCTTGAGCTGCGCCGGGACGGTGCCCGTATTCTTTATCGTCACGGTGTAGGCGAATACGTAGCGATTTTCCTCGGGCGCGGATTGATCGCGTACGAAATGGCTTTTGGCCGTGACTTCGATGCGGTAGTCGTTTTCTTCATTCATGGTGCACCATTCATACCGAAAATTGTCCGGCGCGCAAGGTTGCTTTTTCGTCAGCGATCCTCGAGGTGACGATCGAGGATCCTGAAGGCAATGGCTTCGCTCAGGTGATTTGAGCGGATATCCGATTCTTCCGCCAGGTCGGCGATGGTTCGGGCCACCTTGAGCGCCCGGTGCCGGGCGCGCTCGGATAAGCCGAAACGCCGCACGGCGGCATCCAGCAGACTGCGCTCAGTGCGGCCGAGACGGCAGACCTGGTCGATGAGTTTGGGCGCGAGCCAGGCGTTGGGAACGCCGGCGCGTTCGAGCTGCCGGGCGCGCGCCGCTTCGACCCGTGCCGCGACGGCGGCGGTGGTCACGGGGGCCGGCTTGTCGGTCGCGGGCGGCTTCGGCCGCGGAACTTCCACGTGCAGATCGATGCGGTCCAGCAGCGGTCCCGAAATGCGCGCGCGGTAGCGGTGGACCTGCTCCGAAGTGCAGCGGCAGGCTCGTAGTGCGTCGCCTAAGTGGCCGCAGGGACACGGATTCATGGCGGCGACGAGCTGAAAACGCGCCGGATACTCCGCCTGTCGCGCGGCGCGGGAAATGGTGATGCGGCCGGACTCCAGGGGCTCGCGCAGCGCCTCGAGCACCCGGCGGTCGAATTCGGGCAGCTCGTCCATAAACAAGACGCCATTATGAGCAAGTGAAGCCTCCCCCGGCCGCGGCCGGGTGCCGCCGCCCACCAGCGCCACCGCCGAGGCGGTGTGGTGGGGCGCTCGAAACGGCCGCCGCCCCCAAAGCTTGGGACTGAAGGGCAGGGTGCTCACGGATCGGACAGCGGCGGTTTCCAGGGCTTCGGTTTCGGACATCGGCGGCAGCACTCCGGGCAGGCGCGTGGCCAGCATGGTTTTGCCGGTGCCCGGGGGGCCGATGAACAGCAGGTTATGACCGCCGGCGGCCGCAATCTCCAGCGCGCGCTTGGCGCGGTACTGGCCTCGGACGTCCTCGATGGCTTCGTATCCGTCCCGGGGTGGCGTGAAATCGTCGCGCGCCGCTCGCGGGGCGATCAGCGTTTCACCGCTCAAGTGGGCGCACACCTCGAGCAGGCTCGAGGCGGGCAGCACCCTGGCGCCGCGCGCCAGGACGGCTTCTTCCGCATCCGTGGCGGGAAGCACCAGGCGGTGTTCGCAGGCGCGCGCCATCAGCGCGGTGGTGAGAACGCTTCCCACCGGACGCAGTTCGCCGGTGAGGGCCAGCTCGCCGATGAATTCGTAACGATTTAAATCGTCCGACGGGATCTGCCCCAAAGCCGCCAGGATGCCGATAGCGATCGGCAGGTCGAAGCGCCCGCCTTCCTTGGGCAAATCGGCCGGCGCGAGATTCACGGTGATGCGTCGGTTTGGATAATTGACGCAGGCATTGATGATCGCGCTGCGCACCCGGTCCCGGCTTTCCTTTACCGCCGTCTCCGGAAGGCCGACGATGGAGGTTTTCGGCAATCCGCCGGTGAGATGCACTTCCACCACCACCGGCGGCGCCTCGAGGCCGAGGCTTGCGCGCGTGTTGACGACTGCAAGAGACATGGCATCCGTTCCATGTTTGCGAATGGCTCTGGCGGAATCCGCGCGTGATCCTTGCGCCTGATGGTTTACCGCCGCGTACGCCCAAACGGGCGCCGCCACTATATCACGGGCGGCCTATCAGCCGTCAGCGTCGCCTTGGGCGCGGCGGTCCTTGGTGGCGCCTTTTTCCAGTTCTGCCACCTGGGCTTCGAGTCGCTCCAGCTTCTCCCGGGTGCGCGCCAGCACTGCGGACTGCACTTCGAACTCCTCGCGGCTGACGAG
Organism: Gammaproteobacteria bacterium; assembly: GCA_041589735.1. Taxonomy (GTDB): domain Bacteria; phylum Pseudomonadota; class Gammaproteobacteria; order HK1; family HK1; genus CAMYJH01. The sequence continues at coordinate 2,505 of JBFHVA010000031.1, forward strand.
ATCCATCCGTGACAGCGACGTGGAGATCACCTCCTTGAGGTTCTTGCGCACGTCCTCGTTGAGCTGCGCTATTCCCTGGGGAAGCGAATCGGCGATGCGGCGCACCAGGTCATCGAGGCTGCGATTTTGTCTTGTGGTCATGACCGAGAAATAAGTTCTTGGACTTTAGCTTCGCTGCACCTTAGCCTCGCCGCGCTTTTCCGGCAAGGCGCACCGCGGCCGCCGCCGCCGGGTTCGGTAATCACCTGGAAAATTGTGATTCCGGTCGGCTTACAGGCTGTAAATAAAGCCTGGTGCCGCTTAAACTTACTAATACAAGTCGCGGATTTGCAAAAGAATTTTGTTAGAGGTAGAGAATGCCCGCAGGAGCCAAACTGGTTGACAAGTCGGTGCTGAAGGCCCTGGTGCCACCGGCTTCGCTCAACGCAGAGAATTTTCAGGAACTCGCCAACAAGGCGGTGATGGAAGATATCGCCCCGGGCAAACTGCTGTTCAAAAAAGGGGACCGCGATCGCAATACGATTTACCTGCTTTCCGGTCAGGTGGATCTTGTAGACGACGGCGTTAAAAAAGGCAGCATCAAAGGCGGTACCAGTGAAGCCCGGCATCCTATCGCCAACCATCAGCCGCGCCGGGTCACTGCGCAGGCGAAGGGCCGCGCCACCGTTGTCCGCTTCGACAGCGATTTGCTGGACGTTCTTCTTACCTGGGATCAGCTCTCGGGAATCGAAGTCAGTGACATCTCTCCCGAAGAGGAACAAAGCGCGCCCGACAGCGGCGACTGGATGACGCGCATCCTCCAGAGCAAAGCGTTTCTGCGCATTCCCCCGGCGAACATTCAGACTATGTTCATGCGGTTGAAGGAAGTCCCGGTGAAGGCCGGGCAGGCCATAATCAACCAGGGCGGCCCCGGCGATTATTACTACATCATCAGCCGCGGAACCTTTAAAGTCTCTCGGGAATCCGCCAACGGCACGAGCGTCGTACTCGCCGAGCTCAAAGACGGTGACGCTTTCGGCGAGGAGGCCTTGCTCTCCGAGGCGAAAAGAAATGCGACCATCGTTGCCGAGACGGACGGACTGTTGATGCGGCTTTGCAAGAAGGACTTCGGGGAATTGCTCAAGGCACCGATGCTCAACGACGTGGACATCAACACCGCGAAGAAGATGGTCAGCAAGGGCGCGGTGCTGCTCGACGTTCGCATGGACAGCGAGCACCGAGCCAACAGCATCAAAGGTAGCATGAACGTACCGCTGTTCATGCTTCGCCTCAAATCCGATAGTCTCGACCCGAATAAAAAGTACATTTGCTATTGCGAGACCGGACGCAGGAGTTCCGCCGCCGCCTATCTTCTGAGCGAAAAAGGCTTCGAAAGCTACGTGCTCAAGGGTGGTCTCCAAAGTTTGCCTCACGGAAATTAGCCGCCATCTGTTTCCCGGGCGCACACGCGAAGACCGAATCATGACCGACCGCTACGGGGTCATGGGCCACCCCGTCGCCCACAGCAAATCTCCCTTCATCCACGCGAGGTTCGCCGCCCAGACCTCGCAGGATCTCGTCTACGAAGCCATCCACGTCGAGCCGGGCGGCTTCGCGGAGGCGGTGGGAGCCTTCCGCGCCGGCGGGGGGCGGGGGCTCAACGTCACGCTGCCGTTCAAGCAGGAGGCTTTTGCCGCATCGCAAGTCGTTTCCGACCGGGCGAGGCGGGCCGGCGCGGTCAACACCTTGAGTTTCGATGACGAGCGCGTGCGCGGTGACAACACCGATGGTGTGGGGTTGGTGCGGGATCTGATTGCCAACATGGGGATCGAAATCCGTTGCCACCGGGTCCTGCTCATCGGCGCCGGGGGCGCCGCCCGCGGGGTGCTCGGACCGCTGCTGGACGAGGGTCCGTCAGAGCTGGTGGTGGCCAACCGCACCGTGTCCCGCGCCGTGGCGCTGTGCGAAGCGTTCAGCGATCAGGGAACGCTTCGAAGCACGGGCTTGGACGCGCTGGAAGGCGGCGCCTTCGATCTGGTGATCAACGCCACCTCGGCGGAAGTGAGCGGCGAGGTGCCGCCGGTGCCCGATTCGGCGCTGGCCGGCGATGGGGTTGTCTACGATCTGATGTACGGGGCAAATGCAACGGCCTTCGTGCGCTGGGGACGTTCCGTAGGCGCCCGTTTGGCCGCGGACGGATTGGGCATGCTGGTGGAGCAGGCCGCCGAGTCGTTCTTCATCTGGCGCGGCGTGCGTCCCGAAACGGCGCCGGTGCTCGAGGCCCTGCGCCGCTCGCTTCGGTGACGAAGGAAGCCGGAAAGGAAATTCCGGACAATTCAACGCGCTGCCGAAACTCCTTCAGCGCCGGCTCAGATATTGCGTCTAAGCGGAGGAAGAATGAGTTTATACACACCGCGCCGGACGGGTCTGTCGGGTGAGACATTTTGTCTGACAGAAACAATCTGTAGAACTACAATTTCTCTGTAACCCGATGATTAAACTGAGAAGTTCTGGTCGCTGGCTAAATTCTGACCGATCTGAACCGCGAGGCTGCATGGCACGCTGAAAAGACCTTTGGTCCCAATATTTCCACAATCTTATCCACAGATTTTGTGCACAAGCCGGCTGCTGGAAGCTAGCCCATCCGGTTGGCCAAAGCCGCGAATGCGGCAAGATCCAGGGTCTCCGGGCGGGCGCCCGGGTTCACGCCGGCGGCCTCTATCTGGGCGGCACTGAGAACGGACTTCAAAGAATTGCGCAGCGTTTTGCGGCGCATGCCGAAGGCCAGCGACACCACCCGCTCCAGATTGCGAACGTCCGACACCGGGACCGGTGGCGCAGCCAGCGGGATCAGCCGCACCACGGCGGAGTGGACCTTCGGAGGCGGGCGGAAAGCCCCCGGCCCGACGAAAAACAGCACGTCCACCTGGCAGCGAAACTGGACCATGACGCTTAGACGCCCGTAGTCGCGGCCGCCGGGTGAAGCCGCCATGCGTTCCACCACCTCCTTTTGCAGCATCAGATGCATGTCCCGTATGGCGCGCCCGGCGTCCACCAGGTGAAACAGGATCGGGGTGGAGATGTTGTAGGGCAGGTTGCCCACGACCCTCAATGGGCCGCGCTCTTCGCTCAAGCCTGCGAAATCGAACCTGAGCGCATCGATCTGATGAACGCGGACCACCTCGGGGTCGAAGCGCGCCTTTAGTCTTGCCGCCAGGTCCCGGTCGAACTCGACAACGTCGAGGCGGCCGGCGGCCTCCAGCAGCGCGTCGGTGAGCGCGCCCAGACCTGGACCGATTTCCACCACGGCGTCCCCCGGTTTGAGCGCCGCCGCGCGCACGATGCGATCGATGACCGCAGATTCATGGAGGAAATGTTGTCCGAAGCGCCGCCGGGCGCGATGCGGGGGCTCGCTCACGCTTCGCCCGCAGTGTGATGAGCAGAATTCAACACCGCCAGGGGGCGGTCAGCTTTCATCCAGTCGAAGCTCGACGTAGGCCTCGTCACGGATCTGCCGCAGCCAGTTCTGCAGCTCCTCATCCATTTTCCGCTGGCGGATCTGATCGGCAGCCCGGGCGCGCTTCACCTTTTCCGTGTCGTCGAACTCGCGTCGCTCCAGCACCTGCACGATGTGCCAGCCGAACCGGGTTTGAAAAGGCTCGCTCAAGCCACCGGCGGGCAGGTTTTTCATCACGTTTTCAAACGCGGGAACGGTATCCCCCGGATTAACCCAGCCGAGGTCGCCGCCCTGAAGCGCCGATCCGCGGTCATCGGAATGCGCCCGCGCCAACTCCTCGAAGTTCTCGCCATTCTCGATGCGATCGCGAAGCTGCACCAGGCGGGCTTTCGCCTCGGCGTCAGTGGTCACCTCGTTGGGGCGCACCAGGATGTGCCGGGCGTGGGTTTGAACAATTACGTGGCGGCCGGCATCGCCGCGCACGTCGGCGACCTGCACCACGTGAAAGCCGCTCGAGCTTTTGATCGGATCGCTGATTTCGCCTTTGCTCATTTTCGGCACTACGTCGGCAAAAATAGTCGGCAGCTCGGATCCGTTGCGCCAACCCAGGTCACCGCCTTGAAGCGCCTGCTGCCCGTCACTTTGCGCGACCGCCAGCTTGGCAAAGTCGGTGCCGTTACGAAGTCTTTCGACGACTTGCTCCGCCTGACGGCGGGCCTCGGCAATGGCCTCCGACGAAGCGGCCTCGGGGACGGCGACCAGAATGTGTGATAGGCGATAGGCGCTGGCGTCGGTGCCCTGCTTCTCCAGCGTGGAGATGTAGTTGTCGATGTCGCGATCGCTCACCGTGATCCGGTTTTTTATCTGCCGCTGCTGCAGGCGCGAAATGAGAATTTCTTTGCGAATGTCCTCGCGAAACCGCGCAAAATCGAATCCGTCCCGTTCGAGGATCTGTTTGAACTGAGCCACGTCGAGATTATTTTGTCTCGCAACTTGCTCTACCGCCTTGTTCAAAGTTTCTTCCTCAACCCGCATGCCGGCTCGCTCCGCGATCTGGATTTGCAGGCGCTCCAGAACGAGCCGTTCCAGAACCTGCTTACCGAGCACCTCCTCCGGCGGCAGCGCGGTGCCACTTTGACTCAGCTGGTCCTTGACCAGTCGCATGCGGGCCTGGAGCTCGCTCTCCACGATGACGTCGTCGTTGACCACGGCGACGATGCGGTCCAGCTCGATGATGGGCGGGGCGGTCTGAGCGACAGCGGCGGGCAGCGGGCCCGTGGCGAGGCAGGCCGCGAGCAGAAACAAAGCCCGAGCCATGATCGGTCGCAAGCTGCGAATTGAGGTTGAGGTAAAACCCATGACGTGAATTAAAGCGACTGATTATTGTCCGGCATGGCTCCGCGCCCGGGTTCGCGATCTTATCAGGAAGCGGACAAAGGTCACCGTGACGTTTTTTTAATCTTAGGAACCTCTGATTTATTCAGAGGTTCCTGCGCCACAGTGACGTGCCGCCGTTTTCGGCACCTGCAAGGTGCTGAAATCGTGAGCAAAGTGAAAACCACATTTTTCACTCTGTGGCTTGAGGAAAATCCAAGGATTGATTTTTTCCAGAGATAACCTTGCCTGATGCGTCCACGAGGGAGCCGCAGGCCGCGTCAGAATTCGTTGCGGTAGCCCGGGATACTCTGCTCCAGGAACCCCGAGGTGCCGGTGCCGAGCCCGGCCAGGCCCTTGAGCTCGAGCTCGAGAAAGATGGCGTTGGAGTGATCGCCTTCGGTGTTGGTCAAATAGCGGCGGCCCACCAGCCGAAGGCCCCAGCAGCAGCTCTCGTACTCGATGCCGGCAAAGGCTTCCAGGGTGGTGTTCTCTTCCAGCGAGTAGTTGAATCGTCCCACGGCGCGCCAGTTTCGGGCCAGCGGCCAGGCCAAGGAGACATCTGTCTGCTCGGTGAGGTCGCGAATGAAGCGGTAGGCAACATTTATCACCCGCCGCTCGTCGGGCTGGTAGCGAAGCGACAGGGTGCTGCGGTTGGTCTGCTCGTCGCTGGGGTTCCAAAGGACCGCGCCGAGCGCGCGCCAGCGCCGGGCGAAACTGGCGGCCACCTCCGCCGCCAGATCGGATCCATCCTGCGTCCCGCGCGGCTCACCGGGAAGCGTCACCTTGCGGTCGCGAAAGTAACGAATTTGTCCGACGCTGCCGCGGATGATCTCCTCGCCGTCAGCAGAAAGCAGCCGCGTGGTCAGAGCCAGCGAAAGTTGATTGGCGTCGCCTACCCGATCGGCGCCGGAAAAGCGATCCTCTCGGAACAGCTGGGAGAAAGTGAAGGTGTACTCGCCAGTGTCGAACACCGGCAGGTCGCCCTGCTCGTCGAAAGGCACGAACAGATAAAACGCGCGCGGCTCCAGCGTCTGGATAAACGACCCCTCGCCAATGTTCAGTGATCGTTCGAAGAACAGTCCGCTGTCCAGGGACACCGTTGGCACTGTGCGATCGGGTTCTTCGTCGGCGCCGGCGGCGACGCCGTCGAGCTTGTAGTACGTGTAACGAAGCGAGACGCTCGGTACCACGAAAGTGCCGGCGGTTCGATAGGGGTAGGAAAGCGACGGACGCAGGTCAGTGCGCACGCCGGTGACGCTGGCGTCCCGCTCGAAGTACACGGCCTCGGCGAAGGCGTCGAAATTGAGCCGCTTGTTGCGCTCTTTTAATGAGGTCGCGGCATAAAGCTGCGGCAAGCGCTCGTAAGGCCGGCTGTCGGAAGCCAGGGTTTCGTCGATGGTCTGATAGCCTTGCGCTCTTGCCCGGGCCCAGAACGCATCGCCGGTGTAGGTGAGATCGGCGCGGCGTTCGAGAAAGCTTCGGCTGCTGATGGAAAGCTCGGTGCCCAGATCTTCGAAATAGTCGCTGTCGGAGGCCCAGTCGAAGTTCGCGTCGGCGCGCCATCTGGATACGAACTCACCGCCGTGCTGGAATCGGAAAGCGGCTCGGTCGTCGTCGAACTTACTGTCCTCGGGCAGGTATTCGACGCCCAAAAGACCTTCGCCCCATTTCGTGAGGTAGCGAAACTCACCCTGGGATTGAACACCGCGGTCGCTCATGGGCCGCAGCGCAAGGGTGGCGTCATAGTTCGGCGCGATGTTGAAGTAGTAGGGCACCGTGGCTTCGGCGCCGGTGGATCCGGAAACCCGAAAACTCGGCATTAAGAAACCGGTCTTGCGCTTGTCGCTCAAGGGAAAGGAGAGGTAGGGGCTGTAGAAAACCGGCACCTTTTTAAATTTGACCCAGACGTTGGTGGCGGTTCCGACGTCTGTAGTTCGGTTCAGTTTGATGCGGCTCGCCGCCAGCAGCCAGTCCGCGCTTCCCGGATTACAGGTGGTGTAGGTAGCTTTGCGCGCGTCAACCAGATCCTTTCCGGTGACGATCACCTGTTCCGCGGTGCCGCGGCCGTGAGAGGGAAGGTCTAAAAAGCTGGCGTTATCGAGCGTGCTTTGGTCTTTTTCCAGCGACATGTTGCCGCGGTCACCGCTGGCGTGGAAGCCTTGGTTCCAGTAACGGACGTTGCCCTCAGCAGTGATGATTTGTCCCGGCTCGTCGTAGCTGACCTTGTCGGCGCCAACCTGCTCGCCGCCGCGGTCGATGATGACGTTGCCGGTCAGCACCGAAACGCCGCCTTCTACCATGTCGGCGCTGTCGGCGGTGACGAAGGTGGCGTCGGGATCGGCAGGGTCGCGCTCTACTTCCGGGCGTTCGGGCAGCACCCAGCCGGGACCGCACTGGGACCAGGCCTCTTCCGCCGGCCTTGCTTCATGACTTGTTGCCAGCGCGCCGGCCATCACCGGCGCAAGAAAAAGCAGGCGGACTGAGCGGTGGTCCGTTTTCATTGAGCGGGAAGTCGGCGGGAGTCAGTACGGAACATTCGCACACAACCCCCCGAGGCATCAACGTGTCGCGCCCAGCGCCCGCGCGCGTTCGAGACGCGAGGTTCGTTCGTCTTCGCTGTCGGCTTCGCTTCGCCACCATTCGCCGGCCTCGCGGATCAGCCGCCTGCACAACGCATGGACGTGCACCGGCTCGTCATTGAGCGCGGGGATATAGCGAAGCTCCCCGCCGTGCTTGCGGAAGCCATCGGCGTACTGCATTGCGATCTCTTCCAGGGTCTCCAGGCAGTCGGCGGCAAAACCCGGCGCCGCCACGTCCACCCGGCGCACGCCCGCCCTGGCCCAAGCCTCCAGCGTTTCGTCGGTGTAGGGCTTGAGCCAGGCTTCGGGGCCGAAACGCGACTGAAAGCTGATCGCCATACGGTCACCGGGCAGGTCGAGCGCATCGGCGAGAAGGCGCGCGGTTTTGTGGCAGTGACAGTGGTAGGGATCGCCGGCGTCAAAATAACGCTGTGGAATTCCGTGAAAGGAAAGCAGCAGCCGCTCGCCGGCGCCGTTTTTCTCGCGCCAGGCGCGGATGCTCGAAGCCAGTGCCTCGATATAACCCGCGTCGTCGTGGTAGTGCGCGATGAAGCGAAGCTCGGGCACCCAGCGCCAGTTCGCAAGCACTTTTGCGATGGCATCGAAGGTGGAACCGGTGGTGGTTGCCGAGTACTGCGGATAAAGCGGCAGCGCCACGATTCGGTTGGCGCCATGGTCGCGCAGATAGCCGAGCGCGCTCTCGATGGAAGGATTGCCGTAGCGCATGCCCAGCGCCACCGGGACGGGCGAACCCATCTCCTGCTCGAGCGCGTCGGCGACGGTTTTGGTGAGGCGGCGCGAAATCGCCAGCAGAGGCGAACCCTCGTCGCTCCAGATCTTGGCGTAGGCCTCGGCGGATTTTCGCGGGCGAAGATTGAGGATGATTCCGTAGAGCACCGGCAGCCACAGCCAGCGCGGCCGTTCCACGACCCGGGGATCGGAGAGAAACTCGGCCAGATAGCGCCTCACCGCCTTCGTTTTCGGCGCGTCCGGCGTGCCGAGATTAGTGAGCAAAACACCGGCACGCAGCGGCGCGTCGTGGGCAAACATTGTCTGACCTTCGTATTCCATAAAAAGGGTAAAAAGGGTGCCAGGCACTATTTTCGACATTAAACCATTAACAGCAGCAGCAAAGGCAGCACCAGGAACGAGAGCAGCGTCTGGACAGTAAGGATGCTGGCCATGAGGGTGGCGTCCCCGCCCATCTGGCTCGCCAGTACGTACGAAGAACCCGCCGAAGGCAGGGCCGCGAAAAGCACCGCCACCGCCGCATGGGGTCCGGTCACAGAAAAGCTGACACAGAGCGCCAGGCTAAAGGCAGGCATCGCCACAAGCTTGAGCGCGCTGGAGGCCAGCGTCAGCGCGCGGGCCTCGAGCGCCGCGCGCACGCGTAGGCCTGCGCCCACTACCAGCAGTCCAAGGGGCAGGGCGATTTTGCCGAGGGTCTCGAGGCTCACTTTGGCCGGGTCGGGAAGCCTCAAGTCGAGGCCGTTGAGAATGAGGCCCGCGGCGCAGGCGAGGATGATGGGGTTCTTCATTATTGACGCGGTCACGCTGGCATTAGACGTATGGCTTGGGTTGCAGCGGGTGACTACGATGACGCTGAGCACGTTGCCCAGAGGAATGAGCGCGGCGATGGCAATGGCTGCGAGCGGCAGCCCATCGTCGCCGTATGCGGCAAAGGCCGCGGCGATGCCGAGGTAGGTATTGGAGCGCACCGCGCCCTGGAACACCGAACCGAAACGGGGTCCGTCTACCTTGAGCAGCGGACGCAGCAGGTGGGAAAGCATCGTCACTGCGAGCGTTGCGGCGACCAGCACCGAAAAAATTGGAACCGCGTCGCCGATGGCGACCTCAGCTGTGGCCAGGCTTACCAGCAGCAGCGCAGGAAGAAAGAAGTAATACGTCGCGTTCTCGGCCAGTGGCCAGAAGCGATCGCCTGGGATGCGAATGCGCCTCAGCGCATAGCCGAGGACGATGAGCCCGAAAACCAATGAAAGCGCAACGAGCAGGCGGCTCATGCTTTGGCAAGCGTCATTTGAGAACCCGGTCGAATTTAGTGATAAGTGACAAGTACCGGTGCGCTGGGCGCACCGAAGAGGTGACTCGTGATTAGTGGGCTTGGCGCGATTCTCAACATATTCGTTAATCGAAAGCCAGCAGCCGCAAGCTTGCCTGAAGTTTTTGCGTGCCTTCTCAATTTCTCGCGGTCAAAATCGATTCTCTTCGACTGTCGTCGAAGGCACGGCCGTTCGTGGGGACGGGCTTGCCCGCGAAACGGCGTGAACCAGAACCACCGTCTCGCAACCGGAGGCCAACACTTTCGGGTGATCCGTCCACGGCGTGTCAGTCTATGATGAATCACTCACATTTGAGCCTCTTCAACCCGACGCGCGAAGTTTGTACTCTGCCTGCTCCGAAGGAGCGTTTACGCGCAGATATTCAATACCAGCCAGAATGAACGTTGCCCAGGTTCCAAAAGACTTTTGTTACCCCGACGGCATGATCAGCGTCGACCAGGCGCGTGCGTTCATTCTCGATCGCGCCCGGGTCGTCGGCGAAACGGAAACCGTCGACGTTTCCGCGGCTCTCGGCCGGGTGCTGGCCGAATCCCATGTCTCTCCCATTGACGTACCCGGCTACGCCAACAGCGCGATGGACGGTTACGCGGTAAGAAGCGCCGACCTGACAAAAAAGGCCGAGGCGCGTCTGAAGATCACCCAGCGAATCACAGCCGGCATTACCGGCGGGTCCATAGGGCCCGGCGAAGCGGCACGCATCTTCACCGGCGCACCCATTCCGGAGGGCGCCGACGCGGTGGTGATGCAGGAGCGCTGTCAGGCCGACGGCGACCACGTCGTCATCCCCGGCCCGGTGTCTTCCGGACATAACGTCCGCCCCCGAGGCAACGATATCGTTGCCGGCCGTGAGGTGCTGCCTCGAGGGCTGCGCATGCGACCGCAAGAGTTGGGGCTCGCGGCTTCAGTCGGCCTCGACCGACTGTCGGTGTTTCGAAGGCTCAGGGTGGCCATCTTTTCCACCGGCGACGAGCTGGTGAAACCCGGGGAGCCCCTGCCCTTGGGTAAGATCTACAATTCCAATCGCTACACCCTAATGGGTCTGCTCACGGCGCTCGGCTGCGAAATTCTGGATCTGGGCATGGTGGAGGACACCCTCGAGGCCACAGGGACCGCATTCAAGGAAGCCGCCCGCCGCGCCGACGTCATCGTCACCAGCGGTGGCGTCTCCGTGGGGGAAGAGGATCACGTGCGCGCCGCGGTGGAGTCCAGCGGCCACATCGAGCTCTGGCGCGTGGCGGTGAAACCGGGCAAGCCGCTGGCCTACGGTCGGATCGGCGAGGCGGATTTCTTAGGCCTTCCCGGCAACCCGGTCTCCACCCTGGTGACCTTCTGCCTGTTCGCGCGTCCATTCCTTTTGAAACGTCAGGGCGCCGCCGAGGTGTTGTCCAAGCCCTACCCGGTGCGGGCCGCATTCGAATGGCGAAAGGCCGGCAATCGACGCGAGTTCGCCCGGGCGCGGCTATTCCGGGAGGACGGCCAGCTGCCCGGGGCCGAGATTTTCCCCAAGCAGGGCTCCGACGTGCTGACTTCGACCGTCTGGGCCGAAGGGATGGTGGAGATCCTGGAAGGCACCAAGGTGGCGCCGGGTGATACGATCTTTTTTTACCCGTTCGCGGATCTGCTTTACTAAGTTAAGGACGCCATGGTTACCTCTCTCAAGATTCCCGGTGCCATCCCGCCGGTGACGATCCAGAAAGCCCCTTTCGAGGCCGGCAAGGTGATCCGCGAAGTGTGTGCTCACGACCCGGATATCGGCGCCGTGGCGAGCTTCATAGGTCTGATGCGGGACATGAACGAGGGCGACTACGTCAAGCGCATGACGTTGGAGCACTATCCGGGCATGACGGAGAAGGCGATCGGCGAGATCGTGGACGAGGCCAAGAAACGCTGGAAGCTCATCAACGTTCGCGTGATCCACCGGGTGGGCGAGCTGGAGCCCACCGATCCTATTGTGCTGGTGGTGGTCGCCTGCAGCCACCGGAGCGCCGCCTTTGAAGCCTGCGAGTTCATCATGGATTACTTGAAGACCCGCGCCCCCTTTTGGAAAAAAGAGTTCACCCGGAAAGGTGAGCGCTGGGTCGAATCCCGGGAGAGCGATCGCGAGGCCGCCGATCGCTGGCGTAAATAGTTTCTTTGCACAGCGCCGACCCGCCCGGCGCGCCAGACCCTCACCCGCCCCCGGCCACCGAACCCTCCGCCGCCTCCAACGGCGGACTCTACCTTCTGACCGTCCTAATCTGGGGCTCCACCTGGTACGCCATCACCTTTCAGCTCGGGGTGGTGCACCCCATTCTTTCGGTGGCTTACCGTTACCTCATCGCCGCGGCGCTGCTGGTGGGATTTTGCCTCGCCAGAGGCAAGACCCTGCACTTCGGGCCCCGTGAGCACCTGGGAATTGCCGCCCAGGGCGCGTTTCTGTTCTCACTCAATTACGTGCTGTTTTACATCGCCGCCGGTCACTTGACCTCCGGGCTGCTGGCGCTGACCTTCTCCACCATCCTGCTCATGAACATGCTGAACGGCGCCTGGCTGTTCGGCTTTCCCATCAGCCGTCAGGTGCTGGCGGGTGCCGGCCTTGGATTCTGCGGCATGGCGCTGGTGTTCTGGCCAGAGGTCGCCAGCTTCGAGGCCTCCCGGAACACGCTTTTCGGCATCGGTCTCTCCATCTTCGCCACCTACCTGGCTTCCCTGGGCAACATGGGCTCGGTCTACACCCAGCGGCGCGGGCTCCCGGTCGTGCAGACCAACGCGCTGGGAATGGCGTATGGAGCGGTCATTACCCTCCTGGTCGCCGCCGGGGCCGCCGCCGTGGGGCAGCTCGAGTTCGCGTTCGACCCGGCGTTTCCCTACCTCGCTTCGCTGCTCTACCTGGCGGTGTTCGGCTCGGTCATCGCCTTCGGCGCCTACCTCACCCTGCTCGGGCGCATCGGCGCCGACCGGGCGGCTTACGCCATGGTGGTGTTCCCCCTGGTGGCGCTCGCCATCTCCACGCTGTTCGAGGGCTACCGCTGGACCGGGCCGGCGATTGCAGGGACGGTCCTGATTCTGGCCGGCAACGTCCTGGTGCTCAAAGGCCGGCGGACGCCAAAAAAGTCTCCGGCACCCCCTTGACATCCTTCGGTCGAGGCCCTATTGTGCAATGCAGCATTTGGTGCAACGCACAATTGTGTGGGTTGATACAAATCAGGCACTTACAGATAAACCGGAGGTTATTTAAATGGAACAGGCTTACACAGACGTACTGAAAAACGTTTCTGAGGTGAACAAGCAGGCTATCGAGTCCGTGCTTCGCTTCAACCGCATTGCGGTGCGCGCCCAGGGCCTTCTGGCCCGCCAGCAGCTTTCCGCCATGGAGAGCTATCTGGATGCCGGCACCCGGCACCTGGACCTGGTCGGCAAGACCCAGGATCCCCAGGAGCTGATCAAGCTGGCCACCGAGATCAACGTCGAGCTCGGCGAGAAGCTGATGTCCCTGGCCCAGGAGTCAATGGAGATTCAGGCCCAGGCCCGCGACGAGGTCACCAGCTGGTTCGAGGATGGCGTAAAGGCCGTCCAGAAGCAGGCTGAGAAGCAGACCGAAGCCACCGCGAAGGTGGCCAAGGTTGCCAAGAGCACTGCCAAAAAGGCTGCTGCTTAAGCTTTAGTCGTAAGGACAGCTGAACGGCCGTGACGTAGGGAAGCGTTACGGCTACTTCGAAGGGACTCGAAGTGCAGGGGACCAGTGATGGTCCCCTGTTTTTTTTGCGCGCTCGAAATGCGCGGGATGAGTCCGCCCATCTTGTTCGAATGCGTCCCGCACCCGCCGCGAGTAATATCGGTGATCACTCTCCGTTCCGAGGATAAGTAACAACGCACAAGGAGGACGCCGCAGATGCAGCTCCGCTATTCGCCCACTTCCCCCTATGTACGCAAGGTCATGGTGACCGCCCTGGAAACCGGTCTCGACAAGAAAATCGAGAAGGTGCCTACCAACCCTTGGGATCCCGACACTGATCTCACAAAGGACAACCCCATTGGCAAAGTACCGGCTTTGAAAGTTGAAGGCGGCGAAACCTTGTTCGATTCGCCGGTGATCTGCGAATTTCTAGATGGGCTCCACAAAGGCGAAAAGCTGTTTCCCGCCGGAGGCGGATCTCGCTGGGCCGCGCTGAAGTTCCAGGCGCTGGCCGACGGCATCCTCGACGCCGCGGTGACCCGAGTGGTGGAAGGCAAACGACCGGCAGAGCTTCAGTCCAAGGACTGGATGGAGCGGCAAAAAAAGGCCATCGCTCGATCCCTCGAAGCATTGGAACGCGCGATGCCCGAACTCGAGGGCACACAAATGACTATCGCCCATATCGCCATCGGCTGTGCGCTCGGCTATCTGGATTTCAGACACCCCGGCGACGAGTGGCGAAAAGACCGGCCGAAGCTGACCAAGTGGTACGAAGAGTTTTCCAAGCGCCCGTCGATGCAGGCGACGGTGCCGAAAGACCCAGCATAAGTGCTCTGCCAATAAAACAATTTTTCTGACACTGCACATCGGCGATATGTTTACTGTGGTTTCAAAGAGCAGAAATGTTTCAGCAGATTCGAAACGATCGTGGCAACAAGATCGACCGTATAAACTGCTGACGCGCTATAGCAAGCGGCTTGCTTGATGAGCCGCTTCACCAACGCGTTGGTTGTATCCCCCCTCGCGGACGGCAAAACCTGGGTGGTGCTGCGTCCTTTTGGCTATGACGTGGGCGATCTGGGAAGTGACGACACCGTGGAAGTGTCGATCGGCTTTTGCACCGACTTCGCCTCGATTCCCAGGCCCTTTTGGATTTTGCTGCCAAGGTGGGGCAAGTACGGCAATGCCGCGGTGATCCACGACTGGCTGTATTGGGATCAAAGCCGCAGCCGAAGGGCTGCAGACGACATCATGTTGCAGGCGATGGGCGTGCTAAAGGTTTCTGCGTGGGAAAAATTTCCCATTTATTGGGCCGTTCGCGCACTCGGCTGGATCGCGTGGTATCGCAACCAGTGGGATCGTGAAGCTAAACTGAACCGCGTGATTGAGTGCGAGGGGCTCAAGTCCACGCAAGAATCCGAGCGGCCGGGGCTGTTCATCAGAACCTGGCATCACTACGTCAGTGGACAGTAAAGTCGATGAAAAGTCGCGGGGGCCTATATGTTTTGAAAATCGCCCACCTTCACATTCGTTAGCATATAAGACTTACATATTTATCTGGGCGAACCACGTCTCCTGATCTGACTGACCGACCAGTTGCCGCGTTCCTTAATCGTGGCTAAGCTGGCGCCTCCAGGAGGAGGCGGATCGGTCGCGGGACGCGTGGCCGTCTTGAGCCCCGCGATAGATCGGCCCTTCGAATCCCGTCACCGGGGAGGAGTCGACGATGAACTTACAAAAAATCCTTACGATTCTTGTCGTTTTGGGCGTTGCTTTTACAGCGGCGCCAGCCGGGGCCGACACCACCGACGTCAAGGGACCCGCGGCGGTGGTGGTGAAGAAGCAGGGCGCCCACTGCCAGGACGACAAGAACTGCTTCAACCGCCTGCATCCGGCCATTCCGATGGTGGCCCGGGCAAAACCCGGCCAGCACATTGTCTACGAGACCCGCGACGCGCTGGACAGCGACTTCGACTTCGAGTCGATTCCGGCGGATGTCACGGCGGCGGACCTAAACCTGGTGCACCCCATGACGGGGCCGGTCTACATCGAGGGCGCGCAGCGCGGCGACGTGCTCGCCGTCACGTTGGTGGACATTGCCCCGGATGACTACGGCTACACCGTCATCGTGCCCGGTTTCGGTTTCCTGCGCGACAAGTTCACCGAGCCTTACATCGCCAACTGGCGGCTGACCCGCCTCGAGGCAACCTCGGAGCAAATTCCCGGGGTCGCCATTCCGTTTCGCGGCTTCATGGGATCCGTGGGTGTGCTTCCCGGCGGTCCGGAGCTCGACACGATCCTCGAGCGCGAGGCGAAGCTTGCCGAGGCCGGCGGTATCGTGCTTACGCCGCAACCTCTGGG
Source organism: Gammaproteobacteria bacterium (assembly GCA_041589735.1). GTDB lineage: Bacteria > Pseudomonadota > Gammaproteobacteria > HK1 > HK1 > CAMYJH01. The sequence goes on from JBFHVA010000031.1 coordinate 17,994, forward strand.
TGCACTGCCTGCCGCCGTATGCGGTCCCGAAGGCAGCCACAAGGACAAATGTCTTCGCACCATCCCGCCGCGTGAGAACGGTGGCAACATGGACGTGAAGCAGATGCAGGTCGGGACCACGCTACTCTTACCGTGCTTCGTTGACGGCTGCGGCCTATTCATCGGCGACGTGCACTACGCCCAGGGCGACGGCGAGGTGTCCGGTACGGCCATCGAAATGGGGGCCGTGGTGACGGTCAAGACGTGGGTGCGCAAAGGTCTTGGAGCGAGCGTCAAGGTGCCGCATTTCGAAGGCGGCGATCAGCTCAAGGCGCTGGCGCCGTCAGAGTTTTATGCCACCACTGGCGTTCCGCTTAAGCAAGCGGGCGAGATTCCGCCTTTCATCACTTATATCGACGGCGAGAAGATAGGTCTCCTGACCAATCTTTCGGAGGATCTCGCACTTGCGGCGCGGAACGCGCTGCTCGAAATGATTGACTATATGGTCAAGAACCATGGGTTGACCCGTGAGCAGGCCTACGTGGTTTCCAGCGTGGCGGTGGACCTGCGCATCGGTCAGCTGGTGGACGTGCCCAACTACATCGTCTCGGCCATTTTGCCGTTGACCATTTTCACGGAATAGGGCACACGGCGGGAAACGGTTAAAACGCCGGTGAATCCGGTGCTTGCAGGCGGTGCGAACGACGAAACTGTACTGACCCGGCGCACGGGTCGGAGAGCACTGCTCCGCTCGCTGTTTGCCCTGACCGTCGCTCTGGCCGCAATGGGCCACGCGCCCTACGGGCAGTGGAACGTCTATCGAAAGCGCAACCTGCTCATACTGACGAGCCGCAGCGACGCTCGCACATTTCCCGTTGGCAAGCGCGTAGCGACTGTTCTGGCCAAGCATCTGCCGGAGAGCAGAGCGAAGGTGAGCCGCGCACCGAGTACGGGACGCGTTGCCAGCCTCATCAGCACCAAGCAGATGGACGTGGCGGTGTTGTCGCGAACCGACGCCGCCAGTCTTTTTACCGGGCGCGCACCTTTTGCCGAGTTTGGCCCGGTTCCGCTTCGAACCATCGTTCTGCTCGGAGACTACCTGCTGGTCTGCCGTGACGACTTTGCGTCTTTGCACGCGTACCTGCTGGCGGAGACCCTCATGGAAAATCGAGACGAGCTCGATCTCGTCGTTTCTTCGCCGGATACGGGGAAAAAAGCCGCAGAGTTAATCGTGCCTACTCACCCCGGCGCGCAGGCTTACTTCAAGGGCCGGCCGCCGCCGGAAGACTAATACCCGGGAGGCCGGTATCTGAATTAACTATTTGACGATCCATAAGGGGAAGAAAAACGGGGCAACAGCAGTGTGTCCCGTTTTTCTTTTTCTATACTTCAGACTGCGGTGCGGACAATTGGGGGCTGCTGGTGGGGCTTGACCCGACTTTAGAGATCGCAACGGAGTGATGAAGTATGAAAAAGTTATTTGTCTTTGCCCTGCTGTCCCTGATGCTGACGGCCTGCGTCGGTCCGATGACGCCGATTCGCGATGCCCGCGACGATCAGGCGGGTCTCGTCTACGGGTATTTCACCGGTGATCTGGGCGTGCCGAATATCACCCTGTACAACAAGAAGACCAAGGTGATGGCGCCCTGGATGAAAGGCAACGTGCCTGCTCACACCTTCAGCAACGGCCTGATCGTTTTTGACAACGTCGAGCCCGGCGAATATTGGATTCACGGTTTCGGTGTCGGTCAAACTTCATACAGCCTGGGCCAGCATCGAATTGAGGTCACGGTCGGTCCCGGCGAGGTAAAGTTTCTGGGCTCGTATCGCTATGCGCACAAACCGGGCTTGCTGAGCCGTGAGTTCACGCTTCAGCGCGTAGACAAGCCCTCGCACCGCACGGTGCTGCAGTGGGCCGTAGAGGCGACAGCGGATACGGACTGGTCTCCCCGCCTGCGAAAGCGACTCGAAAAGCTCTGACAGGGCTCCGAACGGTTTGATTCGAGACGGATTTTCGGCTCCAGAATTCCGGAAATCCGTCTCGGTTCCCCACTCTCTTAACTGTAATTCCCCTGTAACCTCGCACCCTATGATTCAGGGCCTATACTGACGTCCAAATAAAGGAAGGATGCATAAGGCTCTCAGTAATTAAAGGAATTCGGGCCGGGGGTCGATATTCACCATGGGTAAAGGTGCGAGCGCCTATGAGGGTCGGCCAGAATGTCCTGAGATTTCGAATCTTTAGAGAAGGAAGATTGACTATGGGGATGATTCGATATCGCTGGCTTTGGATCGGGCTGGCCTCGCTGCTGCTTTTTGGAAGAGTGGCGGTCGCGGAGGCCGGTTTCGTCGTCGGACCGAGGGCGCTCATCGAGCAGACAACGGGTAAATTCCTGGAGGCGGTCGCGAGCAATCGGGAAGGTATTCTCGAGGATCCCGATCTCGCCCATCGGCTTGTTGACGAAATCGTCACGCCCCATATCGACGTAGACGCCACGGGGCGCTACATGCTCGGGAAGCACTGGCGAAAGGGGACGCCCGAACAGCGCGATCGTTTCCTATTCGAGCTGCGCAAGATGCTGGTCCGAAGCTACGCTAACGCGCTCGCCGAATACAAAGCCGGCGATCAGATCAATTACATCTCCGAACGCGTGAGCGAAGACGGCCGGCTGGCCGTCGTCCGGGTGCAAATCCCGCGGCCGAGGACCAACCAGCCCGCGGATGTCGCCTACCGGCTGCATAAGACCGGCGAGGAATGGAAAGTCTTCGACGTGACCATCGAAGGCGTAAGCATGGTGACCACCTACCGCAGCACCTTCCGCAGCAAGCTCGATCGCCAGGGGCTGGAAAGCGTTATTGACGAACTGGCGGCACTCAACAACAGGAACTGAACACAAGATCGATTCAGGCTGAAACAAGGGCCAGAGTCTTTAAACTTTGTTGAAAGACTCTGGCCCTTTTTATTTTCCTCGCGTAATTTTATAGACGTCGATTTTAGTGAGAATCGCTTGATGAACGAAGAACGCTCGGTGTGGAACGGCAATCCGTCACAGGTGGTGAACCTGCCGGCGTTCATCTTGTTGGGGCTGTTTTTCTGGCTGGTCATCCCGCTGTTCGTGATCCTGTGGAAGTGGCTGGTGGTGAAATACACCAAGTACGAGCTCACAACCGAACGACTGCGTTTGCGCCACGGCGTGTTGAACAAGGAAACCGATGACCTGGAGCTCTACCGGGTGAGGGATTACAAACTGGTGCAGCCTTTCTGGCTAAGACTTTTTTCTCTCGGCAACGTGGTGCTCAGAACCTCAGATCGATCTCATCCCGTGGTCACCATTAAGGCAATCAAGGACGGCGAGGCCATGAGGGAGCTGCTGCGTAAATACGTGGAGGAAAACCGCGTCAGGAAACAGGTGCGGGAAGTGGACTTCGAATGATCTGGATTATTTAATGAGCACTTTTGACATTATCGTTCTCGTGGTCGGCGCTGTTCTCCTTATCCTGGGAGGCGGATCGGGCTTCGCGCTTTTCGCCCGGGCGCTTAAAATCTCCGACAAGTTCGGAGACGAAACCAACGTGGGTACGCTGTGGGGCCTTTTTATCCTGGGCATTTCGGCGGGGCTTCTATTAATCTGGTGGGCGCTTCCTTCCTGACAGCGACTCGCACGCAAGGTCAGCGCGGGCTGTCAAACTCGCTACCTGTAGATAAGGTGCTTTTCAAGTGACGAGTTGCGTCTGCTCGGAATTCAGCGCGCCTCTCAAAAACTTCGAAGAAGTCCTCGAGCGGCTTGACGTCGGCCGGCTGATCTCAAAGTCGCTTGAGTTTCAATACATTCATGCGCGCTCCGGCGTTTCGGTGTGGATGTGCTCGGCTTGCGGTGCCGATTGGGCGGAAGAGCGGCCTTTCCCGGAGACACATGGAAGCGGGCCGTCTTGTTTCTTCCAGATATCAAGCCCAGATCGGAACGCGCTTTCGCGCGAGTACAGGGGCGAGATCCTCGAATGGAGGAAGAAATTCGAGGATCAACATTATCTCGATAGTTTAGGTTCCGAAATTGGACCGGAGAAATGTTCTGATGAGGCTTGTCATCGACTCCGGGTGGCCGGCAGCTCAAAGTGTCGCCGACATCACTTCAAGATGATCAGGGGGTACGAATCCAATAAGCCCGATTGAGCCCGGTTAGCGTTTCCATTAATTTTATTTACTCATTTTCCCCGGTCATCGTATCGAGTCAAAAGGAGACCCAACATGTGGCCCGATCGGAGACTCTTAGAGCTTTTCGACATCGAGCACCCCATCATCCAGGCGCCTATGGCGAGCGCCACCAACCCCGAGCTTGTGGCCGCGGTGAGCGAAGCGGGGGGATTAGGCAGCTTCGGCGCGGCGGCCACGCCGCCGGACCGGCTGCGAACCACGGTACAGTCCATTCGTCAGCGCACCAACCGGCCGTTCAATATCAATCTCTTTTCCAAGCAGGCCGAGCAGTTCGACCGCAGCGCCCGCCCCGGCCCCAAGCTGGCTGAAAAGCTCGAGGGCTACCACGCCGAGCTGGGACTTGGCCCGGTGCCTGAGCCCGGACCGATGTTCGGACCCTCCGACGCCCAGCTCGACGTCCTGATCGACGAGCAGGTTCCGGTGGTCAGCTTCCATTTCGGTATCGACGCGGCGGACGTGGCGCGGGTCCACGAAGCC
>JBFHVA010000032.1:0-22598 GCA_041589735.1 Gammaproteobacteria bacterium
GACGGGCACGGCTTCCAGCGGTAATTTGGCATCGGTCCATGCGCGGTATCCACCATCCAAAAGCGAAAAACGCTCGTGGCCGAGCAGGTCCAGGGTCCAGAGCAGGCGGGAGGCTTTACCGCCTCCCTCATCGTCGTAGGCGACCACATGACGGTCCGTCGTGAGCCCGATCGCGGATAGCGCGCGGGAAAGCGCGGCGTCATCGGGCAGCAGGCCACCCACGGGCGGACGACTCAAGGTGAGAGTGGCGTAGTCCAGGTGCACCGCTCCCGGCAGATGCCCTCGAGCGTACGTCTCAGGTTTGCACAGATCGACGATCAGAACATCTTTCGCTGCTGGCGGTGAGAATGCTTCAGGTTCGAGGACCAGCGGATAGCTAGAAGCCGTCATTCAGTCTACTGCGCCCGCCAAAGAACGGTTCGCTTCCCTCATTCGTGCGATATCTTCACCACCGTGCGGCCGGCCACCTTGCCCTCGATGTAGGCGTCGAAAACTTCAGGCAAATTGTCCAGACCCACCTGGTTGGTGACGATTTCTTTCAGGTGTCGGGGCTTTAGGTCATCCCCCAAACGCTTCCACACCGAGTGGCGCTTTTCCTGTGGCACAAACACCGAGTTGATTCCGAGCAGATTCACGCCCCGGAGTATGAACGGCATCACCGTGGTGTTGAGCTTGAAGCCGCCGGCAAGACCGATGGATGCAATGTTGCCCTCGGGTCTGACCGTGCGCGTGAGCCAGGCGAGCTCGTCGCCGCCGACGCTGTCAACCGCCCCTCCCCAAAGGGCCTTCTCCAGCGGCGCCGTGCCCATCTCCACCTCTCCGCGGTAGACCATGGCGCTGGCGCCCAATTTCTTCAGGTAGTCGTCCTGGTCGCGCTTGCCGGTGAACGCGGTTACTTCGAAGCCCAAGCCCGCGAACATGTCGACGGCAAAGCTGCCGACGCCGCCGGTGGCGCCGTTGACCAAAATCGGACCCTTGTCCGGCGTCTGTCCGTTGTGCTGCATGCGGTCGACGGCCAGTGCCGCGGTGAACCCGGCGGTGCCTAACGCCATGGATTCGTAGAGACTCAGGCCATCCGGCAGCGGCACGACCCAGTCGCCCGGAACGCGGGTGTACTCGGCGTAGCCACCGTCGTGCTTTTCGCTCAAACCAAAACCGGTGACCAGAACCGGGTCACCTTCCTTGTACCGGCTGTCCGACGACGAATGCACATAGCCCGCCACGTCGATTCCGCCGACCATTGGAAATCGGCGCATGATCTTGCCCTTGCCCGTGGCGGCGAGCGCGTCCTTGTAGTTTACGTCTGACCACACCGATCGGATGACCACGTCACCCTCCGAAAGCGCATCCAGCGTGATGTTTTCCAGCCGCGCCTGCGTCTTTCCATCTTCCTCGTGGACGCGGAAGGCCTTGAATGACTCCATCTGGCGGTTTCCTTCTTCTATCGGTGATTCGCTTGTCCTCACATCCTATACTATCCGCCTCGCGCGGCTAAAGCCGCTCGCCGCGGCACCGTTCGGGGCCCGTAATCCAAGCCATGCGCCTCTTTAACAAAGACAGCCGCAGCTACGAAGAACTCTACCGGGCGTTTCGCTGGAACATTCCGCGTGAATTCAATATTGGCGTTGAGATCTGCGACAAGCATGCGGATCGTGCGGATCAGACGGCGTTGTTTCTGGAAAACGCGGCGGGCGAAGAAAAACGCCTTACCTTCGGAGAGCTCAAGTCTCTTTCGGATCGTTTCGCCAATGCGCTTCGCGCCGTCGGCGTGCGCAAAGGGGACCGCGTCGGCATTGTGCTTCCGCAGCGCGCCGAAACCGTCATCGCGCACATCGCCATCTACAAGCTCGGTGCTGTCGCGCTTCCGCTATCGGTGCTCTTCGGTCGTGATGCCTTGTCTTATCGGTTTTCGAACAGCGGTGCCAAGGTGGTCATCACGGACGACTTAGGTGCAAAGAGCATTGCCTCGATTCGCGAAGAAGCGCCGGCGCTTCAAACCGTGATTGTTTGTCAGCACGGACCCGACGAGACCGAGTTCTGGGCGCTGCTTAGGCGGGCAGAAGAAAATTTTGTCCCCGAGAACACGGCGAGCGACGACCCGGCAATATTGATTTACACCTCTGGAACCACCGGACCGCCGAAGGGGGCGCTGGTAGCTCACCGCGGCCTGCTGGGCAATCTCACGGGATTCGAGCTGTCCCAGAACTTCTTCCCGCAGCCCGGCGACCTCATGTGGACGCCGGCGGACTGGGCCTGGACCGGGGGCCTTCTTGACGGCCTGGTGCCCTCGCTTTACTACGGCGTGCCGGTGCTCGGTTACGACGGCGGCAAGTTCAACCCCGAGAAGGCCTTCGCGCTGATGGAAAAATACGCGGTTCGAAACGCGTTCATACCACCTACCGCGCTGAAAATGATGATGAAGGTGCCCGACGCAGAGCGCCGCTACAAGTTGAACCTGCGCTCCATCATGTCCGCCGGCGAACAGGTGGGCGTCGAGGTCGTACGCTGGGCGGAAGAAGCATTGAGCGTCAAAGTCAACGAGATGTGGGGCCAGACGGAGTTCAATTACCTGGTGGGCAACTGCGCCGAGTTGTTCCCGCTCAAACCCGGTTCCATGGGCAGGCCTTATCCGGGACACGTCGTCGACGTCATCGATGACAACGGAAAGCGGTTGCCCGACGGCGAGGTCGGTGAGCTGGCAGCGAAGCGCGGCGACCCGGTCATGTTTCTCGGCTATTGGCATAACGAAAGTGCCACCCGGGAAAAGTTTATCGGCGACTGGTTCTGCACCGGCGATGTTGGCTATCGGGACGAAGACGGATATCTGTGGTTCGTAGGGCGTAAGGACGACGTCATCTCCAGCGCCGGCCACCGGGTCGGGCCCGGTGAGGTGGAGGATTGCCTGCTCAAGCATCCGGCGGTGGCCCAGGCTGCGGTCGTCGGCAGTCCGGACGAACTTCGAGGTAACATCATCAAAGCGTTTGTCGTCTTGACAGACGGACGTGCGCCCTCGCCGGCGCTAGTGGAAGACATCCAGCAAAGCGTGCGTACGCGCCTTGCGGCCTACGAGTATCCGCGGGAGATCGAGTTCATCAGCGAGCTGCCCATGACCACAACCGGGAAGATCCGCCGCATCGAGTTGCGACAGCGGGAGATGGAGAAAAGGAAGAAAACGCAGTAGCCAGCTGCGCTTGCCCGCCGGCGCCGGCGAATATAAACGATTTGCGTATGTCGGATATCATCCCCTACGAGAATCAAAGAACGCCTATTTAAACCTTGAGCTACACCTACGATCCATATCTCGCCGTAAAGGCACTCAAGGACGCCGACAATAAACTCGGATGGATGATCGATCGCATCGGTCCTTACCGCCTGCGCGATCAAAGCACGATGACGCCGTTTCAGGCCCTGCTTCGCTCCATCGTCTACCAGCAGCTTTCGGGAAAAGCCGCCGGAAGCATTCATGAGCGGGTCAGGGCGCTGTTTCCGGGTAAGCGACCCACCGCCAAGCGTTTGCTGACGCTTTCCGACGAATCCCTGCGCGGTGCCGGACTTTCCCGCGGAAAAGTACTCGCGGTCCGGGACCTGGCAAAGCATTGCGTCGACGGCACCGTACCGACGCGGGCGCGGCTTAAACACATGGACGACGAAGACATCATTCAGCATCTGGTCCAGGTGCGGGGTATCGGCCGCTGGACGGTGGAGATGCTGCTCATATTCAATCTCGGACGGCCCGACGTTTTGCCGGTAGACGATCTTGGCGTACGCAGGGGATACATGCATACATTCGGCGGCAAGAGCCTGCCCGACGCAAAAAGGATGCTGAATCGCGGCAGGCGCTGGCGTCCTTACCGCTCGGTCGCGAGCTGGTATCTTTGGCGCGCCAGCGAGCTGTGAGGCAACGCGCTTTTGCCGGCCGCGACAGGCGCATCCGGTAAACTCGCGTCCGGTAGTCCCGCGGTTGAAAAACACCAACACTCAAAGGAATTCAGATGATCGACCTCTACACCTGGCCCACCCCCAACGGCCACAAGATTCATATCATGCTGGAGGAAACCGGGCTCGAATATACCGTCCACCCCATCGACATTTCCGCCGGTGACCAGTTCGAGCCCGAATTTCTCAAGATCAGCCCCAACAATAAGATGCCGGCAATGGTCGACCAAGACGGCCCCGGCAATAAGCCTTACTCACTGTTCGAGTCCGGCGCCATTCTGATGTACCTTGCCGAAAAAACAGGCAAGTTCATGCCCAGCGAGATGCGCAAGCGCTATCAGGTGGTTCAATGGCTCATGTTCCAAATGGGAGGCATTGGTCCTTTACTCGGCCAGGCGCATCATTTTCGCGCCTACGCGCCGGAGAAAATCCCGTACGCCATCGACCGATACACCAACGAGGCCAACCGCCTGTATAACGTGCTCGATGTGCGCTTGAGGGATCACGAATACCTCGCCGATGAGTATTCCATCGCCGACATCGCTACATTCCCCTGGCTGCGCAGCTACGAACGCCAGGGAGTCGACCTCGACGACTACCCGAACGTCAAGCGCTGGTTCGAGATCATCGCGCAGCGGCCGGCGGTGAAACGAGGCGTGGAAGTGCTGGCGGATCGCAGGCGCGCCGGCCCGATTACCGATGAACAGCGCGAGGTCATGTTCGGCGCCAAGCAGTACCAGCGAAGATGAGCAAACTAATCCTCGCCATCGATCAGGGCACAACCAGCACCCGCGCCATGGTGTTCGACCGGGCGGGCGAACCACAGGCCGTCGCTCAGCAGGAGTTCACCCAGCACTATCCCAAAGAAGGCTGGGTCGAGCACGATGCGGAAGAGATCTGGGGGACGACACTCCGTGTTTGCCGCGAAGCGCTTAAGAAGATTGACGCTAAGAAGGCGGGCGACGTCGCCTGCATCGGGATCACCAACCAGCGGGAAACCACGGTCATCTGGGATCGGGAAAGCGGAAAACCCATACACAAGGCAATCGTGTGGCAGGACCGGCGCACCGCGGACATCTGCCGCGAGCTAAAAAGCGCGGGCGCCGAAGCGGAGGTGACCAGGGTGACCGGGCTGCTGCTCGATCCCTACTTCTCCGCTACCAAGATCGCCTGGATCTTGGACCACGTGGAGGGGGCGCGGGAAGCGGCGAAGCGTGGACGGCTCGCTTTCGGAACCACTGACTGCTTTCTGCTCTGGCGCCTGACCGGCGGCAAAGTTCACGCTACCGACGCCACTAACGCGTCGCGCACGCTCCTTTTTAACATTCACGACCAAAAGTGGGACGACGCCCTGCTGGAGCGTTTCCGCGTGCCCCGGTCGCTGATGCCGGAAGTGAAAGACTCTGCAGCCGATTACGGCAAGTGCGATACGGATTTAATCGGAAAACCGATTCCGGTCACCGGCATCGCCGGCGACCAGCAGGCTGCCGCCATCGGCCAGGCCTGTTTTTCTCCGGGCATGATCAAAAGCACATACGGAACGGGTTGCTTCGTGCTGCTCAATACCGGAGAAAATGCGGTGGCGTCGAGCAACCGCATGCTGACGACGGTCGCCTACCGTATCGATGGCCGGGTGAGCTACGCGCTGGAAGGATCGATCTTCATCGCCGGCGCTGCGGTGCAGTGGCTGCGAGACGGACTCAAAATCATCAAGTCGGCGGCAGAAACGGAATCTCTCGCAGCGGCGCTCGACTCCAATCGCGGCGTCTACCTGGTGCCGGCGTTCACCGGACTCGGCGCACCTTACTGGAATCCCGGCGCCCGCGGCGCCTTGTTCGGGCTGACGCGGGATTCCGGTCCGGCGGAATTCGCCAGGGCAGCGCTGGAATCGGTTTGCTACCAGACTCTGGATCTCGTCGAGGCGATGGGCGGCGATTCCGGAGCCACCTTAGAAGCGTTGCGAGTGGATGGCGGCATGGTTGGGAATGACTGGGTCATGCAATTTCTTGCCGACGTTACCGGGCTCAGCGTCGATCGGCCAAGAGTTACGGAGACCACTGCCCTCGGCGCCGCCTATCTGGCCGGGCTCGGCGCAGGAATTTTCGGCTCCCTGGATGATATTTCGGGAGACTGGCAGCTGGAGCGCCGATTCACGCCGCAAATGGATCCCATTATTCGAAACGACTTGGTGGCCGGCTGGCGTCGCGCCGTCAACAAAGTCAACGAAGACTGATTTACTGACGCATGTTCCGAATCTCGGTGTGCCGGAAGCATCCGTCGAGATGGTCGTTCACCATCCCAGCGGCCTGCATGAAGGCGTAGCAGATGGTGGTGCCGACGAATTTGAAGCCGCGGTGCTTCAGCTCTCGGCTCATTGCGTCGGACTCCGGCGTGAACGCGGGAACGTCTTCAGGCCGGCGCCACCGGTTCTGCCTGGGTTTATTTCCCACGTGTTTCCAAAGGAACTCGGAGAACAAGATGTCTTGTTCAAGAATTTCAAGAAATGCGCGGGCGTTTACGATCGCGGCCTCGATTTTGAGCCGATTTCGGATGATCCCCGGATCGCTCATCAGCGCTTTCCGTTTGCGCGCGTCGTAACGCGCAATTTTTTCAGGATCGAAGCCGTCGAACGCGCGTCGATAGTTTTCCCGTTTCTTCAGCACCGTATACCAACTCAGGCCCGCCTGGGCGCCCTCCAGCAAAAGCAGCTCGAACAGCGCGCGGTCGTGCTTTAGCGGCACGCCCCACTCGTCGTCGTGATAGGCGAGGTACAGCGGATCGTCGTTAACCCAGTGACAGCGGCGAACTTCGTGTGCAGGCATGGGTAGTTAGATGGTTATTCAGTCCTGACAGTTGCTGGGATAGTAATTCGTGACAGGTGACAAGTGACAAGTTAATTGCGATTGTGGCTAGCATTTAGGATCGGTAACGAAGTCATTTCACTGGTCCCGACATACGATATACGAAATACGGTTCTGCATTAAGGTCAAGCTCCATGCTGCCCAACCAACGCCATCTTTTCGACATACCCGACGACGTCGCCTGGCTGAACTGCGCTTATATGGCGCCGCTCATGCGCGCGGTGTGCGAGGCAGGCGAGCGGGGTATTCATCGAAAGCGCAGACCCTGGCTGATCACGTCACGGGATTTTTTCACCGAGTCCGAACGAATACGCGCGCTGTTCGCGAAGCTCATTAACGCGGATACCGACGACGTCGCCATCGTCCCTTCGGCGAGCTACGGCGTGGCGGTGGCGGCCCGGAATCTACCGCTTCGGGGGAACCAACGGGTACTCGTGCTCGACGAGCAGTTTCCGTCGAACGTCTACGCCTGGAAAGCGTCCTGCAAGGCAGCCGGTGCAGAATTGGTCACGGTGAGACGACCGGTGAACGGCGACTGGACCGCGGCGGTGCTGGCTGCGATCGATGAGCGGGTGGCGGTGGCGGCACTTCCCCAGTGCCGCTGGACCGACGGTGCACTGATCGACCTGAACCGCGTTGCTGAGGCCTGCCGTGGCAGCGGCACCGCGCTGGTACTCGATCTCACCCAGTCTCTCGGCGCAACCCCTTTCGACGTTACCCGGATAAGCCCCGATTTCGTAATCGCCGCAAGCTACAAATGGCTGCTCGGTCCTTACTCTCTAGGCTTCCTGTACGCCACCTCCGACCACCAAAGGGGCGAACCTCTGGAGTACAACTGGATCGGGCGGGCGGGGAGCGAGGACTTTTCCGGCCTGGTTACGTATCGCGAGGAATTCCAGCCCGGGGCAAGACGCTTCGATATGGGCGAGCGCGCCAACTTCCACCTGCTTCCCATGGGGATTGCTGCGCTCCAGCAGATCCTCGACTGGGGCGTCGACCGAATTGCGGACACGCTCGCTGCGCGCAACCGGGGGATCGCCAAGCGTGCTGAGTCCCTCGGCCTGGATTGCCTGCACGAGCGGCAGCGCGCCGGACATTTTTTGGGTCTCGGATTTCCGCGGGGCATCCCGCCCAAACTTTTGGAATCACTCGCCGAGCGCGGAGTTTACGTCAGCGTTCGCGGCGACACCGTTCGCGTGACGCCGCATCTATACAACACCGATCAGGACGTGGATCGACTGTTCAACGCCCTCGAGACGCTGATGTAAAGGAGCAAGTATCCCCTGAATAATTCTTCAGCTTACTTGAATCAGTGCAAGGCACCTATTTCGGACCAAGAATAATAGTGCCTGGCACCGATTTTCGCGTCAGTCCAGCTGGATCCAGGTGGTCTTGAGCTGGGTGTATTTGTCCATGGCGTGCAGCGACTTGTCGCGGCCGAACCCGGACTGCTTGAAGCCGCCGAACGGGGTGGTCATGTCCCCGGCGTCGAAGCAGTTGACCCAGACCGATCCGGCCCGCAACGCCTTGGCGGTGCGATGGGCCACGTTGATGTCCTTTGTCCAGATCGCGGCGGCGAGGCCGTACATGGACTCGTTGCCTATACGAACGGCTTCGTCGACGTTGTCGAAGGTGAGCACGGACAGCACCGGGCCAAAGATCTCCTCGCGGGCGATCGTCATGTCGTTGCTCACCTTGTCGAAGATCGTCGGCTCGATGTACCAGCCTCCGCTTTCCTCGCGCACGCGTTTACCGCCCATCCTGAGCTCTGCGCCTGATCCCTTGCCCTCCTCGATGTACTCGAGCACGCGCTTGGTTTGTGATTCGTCCACCATCGCGCCCATGAGCGTGTCCGGGTCGAGGGGGTCACCGGGCTGCATGCTCTGACTCGCCTTTATCACTTTCTCCAGAACCTCGTCCTTGACCGATTTGTGCACCACCAGCCTGGAGCCCGCGTTGCAGACCTCGCCTTGGTTGAAAAAAATACCGAAGGCCGCGGCTTCCGCCGCCGTCTCGAGGTTCGGCGCATCCGCCATGATGATGTTTGGCGTCTTACCGCCACACTCGAGGCTCACCTGCTTCATGTTCGACTGACCCGAGTACTCGAGGAAATACTTCCCCACCTCGGCGGAACCCGTGAACGCGATCCCGTCCACGTCCATGTGAAGTCCGAGCGCGCGCCCTGCGGTTTCACCGAAGCCCGGAACGACGTTCAACACGCCTTCCGGAATTCCGGCTTCCACCGCCAGCTCCGCCACCCGGATTGCGGTCAGCGGCGACTGCTCTGCGGGCTTAAGCACCATGCTGTTTCCGGTGGCAAGCGCGGGTCCGATTTTCCACGCCGCCATCAGCAGCGGAAAATTCCACGGCACCACCGCGCCGATCACGCCGAGCGGCTCGCGGGTAATGAGCGCCAGCGCTGACTTCGAGGTGGGTGCCACTTCGTCGTAAACCTTGTCGATGGCCTCGGCGTACCAGGCGATGCAGTCGACTACCGCCGGAATGTCGATGCTTGAGGCGTCGCGAATGGGCTTGCCCATGTCGAGGGTCTCCAACAACGCCAGTTCGTCGGCGTGGTCGCGAATGCGTTCGGCGAAGCGCTGAAGAATTCGTTTGCGTTTGGCGGGCGCCATCTGGCTCCAGCTTCCAGATTCGAATGCGCGCCGGGCCGCTATCACGGCGCGGTCGACGTCCTCAGTGTCACACGCCGCCACCTTCGCCAGCACGCGGCCGTCTATCGGACTCACGTCGTCGAAGGTCTTGCCGGAAGCGGCGTCCACGTAGCGACCGTCGATGAATGCCCGGTGACGAATGTCGAGGGCTTCTGCACGCCCTTTCCAGTCATGAATAGAAACGACTGCGGAAGACATGGGAAAAACTCCTATATTTGTGAATGCGGTTCTTCTACAGCTGATCGCTCACGTTAGCGCGCGGCGAGAGTTGACCGCAAGCAGGGCAATCAAATTTCGTTCGAAATCAGGTTTGAATTGGTCGATCTTTAGGTCTATTCTTTAATGTAAGTTCGGACAAACGGTAGCTAAGCTACTGATTTTGTGAAAAAAATATGATTCTTATTCGTACCAAGCACGCGCCTTCCATCGCCGTGGATGCGGGCCAGTCGCCCATGGGCGGACGGCCGCCGGTAGCGCTGAAGGGTATCCGATCCCGCTATGCGCGGCTGGGCAACAGCCTGGCGGGGCTGGCGCGAAGCATGAGCACCGCGCTGAGTCGAGCGAGTCACCCGGCGCTGGTGCTGGAAATCGAACGCCGCATCGTGCGATTCAGCGATCCGGTGACCTTTGAGTTCAGCCTGAAACCTCGAACTGAATTTCCTCTCGAGCGTGCCGCGCGTCTCGGCGAATGGCCGGCGGAAGACTTGGAGCGGATGGCGGCGAAAATCCGAACTGTGGAGCAGCGATTTGCAGAAGCCATCGCTGCGTCCGTGGAGAGACCGGAAATCATCGGCGCGCTGCTTCGAAGCCTGAACCTTAAACTGTTTTCAAAGGATCACGGCTGGCGGGAAATTATTACCGCGCTCAATCGCTGCGGTTCGGAATTCGACGTCTACAAGAAAATCGCGCTGGTTAAATACACCCAGTATCTGCGCGCGCGCCAGAAAATTCTTCGGGATCTCTATTTCGAACGTCGGAGCGCGGCGTCAACGGATTCGATTAATCGAGAGTCGAACGGCGATACCGATGTCGATAACTTCCGAGGTCCTCACGACACAGACCTGTTTGAGGCTACGGCAAAGGCCGAGCATCGTGAAAATGACGGCTTCGAAGCCCTTCCGCGCGGCGAAACGATCTGTCTGAAATTCGATGAACGCACGGAGATAGCAATCCGGCTTTCAACCCATAGCTTTAAGCTCGTCGCCGGAACGAATTTTTATCTGAAAGACGAGCACGGCTCGACTTTTCCAATCAGGCGCGGCAAGAATCTCGTCGGCCGTCATCCGGATTGCGATGTTGTGATCCAGCCCTTTTACAGTGGCGTGTCGCGAAAGCACCTGATCATTGAACAAGTATCGAACACGGTCGCGCTGGTGACCGATCTTTCATCACACGGCACTTATGTGTCGAAAAAAGGTTTCTGAACGGCCAACTCATCGTGAGTCTCCTCCGTTCTTATCTGCTGGCGTAGCTCGGCAACCGCATGGGTAAGACTGCACACTTGCCCATGCGGGTTTTTTTCCTCTCCGCTACTTAGTCAGGACCCCGGGCCAGTTGGCGTCCCCGCTCTTGATGTAACCGCCGATGTTCTTTTCCCAGCGCTTTTTCACGCTCTGACTGAAATTCAAAAACAGCCTCCCGTCGACGACGGACCACGCTTCGGGATCCGTGGTGGCGGTGTAGCCGTTGGCGACCGCGTAGGCGCAGTAGCCGCCGTAGGCGGGCGCGAATTTTTCCGGCGTTGCCGCAAATTTGGCCCGGTTCTCCTCGCTGGAGAAATACCACGTTGCCCCGTTCCACTTATGCCTGATTTTCGGATCGCCTTTGACGGGCCGGCTTTCGCTGAAATACGCCACCGGATCGTATCCTCGTATGGCGCCGTCGTCGGTCGAAAATACAGGATCTTTGGCCGCAAGCGTCGGCATGGAGAAAAGCAGCGTGGCCGCGATTAAGGCGATTTTCAATTTCATTTTCGAACCTCCCGGGCGAGATGTGGCCTAAGTAAACCACCGACCTCATAAATCCATGTTACCCGAGTTGGACCCGGCTTCCCCATGACGGTTTCATCGCTCCGATCCGGCAGCCTCGCGGTGATGGCAATCTTTGTCTGCGTCGCGGTTGCCGGATGCAGCGTTGCCAAGCTCTGGTACAACCACGCCGACTGGTTGTTGCTGCGCAAGATCGACGCCTATCTGGACCTCTCTCCGGAGCAGCGCGCCGCAGCCTCCGAGCGTCTGAGGCAGCGTCTGGAGGAGCATCGGCGAGATGAGCTGCCCGCCTACCTGGATTACCTGAAGCGGACACGGACTCTGGTGGCAGACGGGCTCGATACCGAAGAGGCGGAATGGCTCATTCGGCGGGGGCTTTCCCTGGCCAGAATCACGCTGGAGCGCACAGTGCCGGTGATCGCGGTCACCCTGTCGGGTGTCTCAGAGGCGCAAGTTCAGCATCTCGAGCAGCACCTCGAAAAAGTGAACCGGAACTTTCGCCGCAAACATCTGCCCTCCTCAGAGCGAGAGAGATTTCTGCGAAGCGTCCGGCGCACCACGCTTCGCATCGAACACTGGACGGGCGAATTGAGCGAAAATCAGAGACAGCAGGTTTCGGAGCTGCGGACCGCTTTCCCGCAGAACGCCAGACAGTGGCTCCGTTACAATGTCGGCAAGCAGCAGCGCCTGCTCGTGCTTCTGCGCGAGCACGCCGATGCGGAAACGCTGTCCGAATTCCTGATCGACTGGTGGATAAACCTGGAAGGTAGAGGCCCGTCGCTCAAGCAAAGAACTGATGAAAGTTTCGACGCGCTCACGCGGCTAGTAGTTGGCGTAGACGCGTCTCTGGACAATGCGCAAAGACGCTTTTTGTTCCGGCGCATGGATAATTACATCGAACAAATCGAAGAGCTGATCGACCAGAAGTGACCATTTTTCTCCTGATCCGAAACAAGCTTCCATGATGCGTTGGCTTCGCGCCGCCGCAAGGCCGGATGTCGTGCGCAGGTCGATCAAAGTCTGCCTGATCGTCGGCACGCTTCTCGTATTAATAAATTACGCGGACCGGGCGATGAATGGCGATCTGACCGTAATCGACTTTCTGAAAATGGCGCTGACTTACGTCGTGCCTTATTGCGTATCCACTTACGTTAGCGTCGTGACCCTTGTCAACGAGGGAAAAGCGTAAACCCTGTGCCAGTAACCGGGCAAGTTACAGACAAAGATCGGTTTTCCCCAGGCATCAGAAGGTTGCTTGGCAATCAGGGCTTGGTCAGCAGGCGCATAAGGCTCGAGGTATCCCACCGACCGCCGCCACGTTCCTGGATCTGCGCATAGAACTGGTCGACCAGCGCCGCCACTGGAAGGCGCGCACCGGCGCGCCGCGCCTCCGCCAAGCACATGTCCAGATCTTTTCTCATCCAGTCCACCGCGAAGCCAAAATCGAACTTATCCTCCACCATCGTCGCGCCACGGTTTTCCATTTGCCACGATTGCGCCGCGCCTTTGGAGATGACGTCGAGAACGCGCTTGGCGTCGAGACCCACCTTGAGCGCGAAATTCATGCCCTCCGCCAGTCCCTGAACCAAGCCGGCAATGCAGATCTGATTGACCATCTTGGTGAGCTGCCCCGCGCCGACGGGCCCCATCAGCGTCACCGCCCTGGCATAACAGTCGATAGCCGGTTTGACTCCTTCGAACACAGAGTTCTCTCCACCCACCATGACGGTGAGCACACCATTCTGTGCACCCGCCTCTCCTCCAGAAACCGGCGCGTCTAGAAAACCGAGCCCCTTTTCCCTGGCAGCGGCGTCGAGCTCGCGGGCAAGCTCCGCCGAGGCGGTGGTGTGATCGACGAATACGGCCCCGGACTTCATGCTCCGGAAGGCGCCCTTCTCACCGACGCTGATCTGGCGCACGTCATGGTCATTTCCGACGCAGGCGAACACGATGTCCGCGTCAGATGCTGCCGCCTCAGGCGTCGCCGCTTTTCGGCCGGAGAATTTGTTCAACCAGGCGTCAGCCTTGGCGGCGGTCCGGTTGTACACCGTGACCTCGTGACCCGCATTCGCCAGATGTCCGGCCATGTGAAAGCCCATTACGCCAAGGCCCAGAAAGGCGACCTTCTCGGACTTGTTGCTCGTTTTTTGGTTCATCAAGTCTCTCCGCTGAAAACTGGTATCGAGCGCGGCGTGGTCAAGCGATCGCTCGCCGACGCGCACGCGCCCGATTATCCCGGCGCCTCCTGCACCCATCAAGGCGAGTCTGTATCAGGAGCCACGGGTAATGTCTCGGCCTACGGGACATGACTCGCACGCGGATTGCGATAACATACGCGCTTTATTGCTTGAGCCCTGTTTGAGTGCCCATGGCCAGCACCGCTCCCAGCGTTTGTCCCCTCGACTGCCCGGATACCTGCAGCCTGTCTATCACCGTTGACGGCCCTAGGCTGCTCAAGGTGCGCGGCTCTAACGTCAATCCGCTCACCCGCGGGGTGATCTGCGCCAAAGTCACCCGCTACCCGGAATTCGTGCACGGTCCGGGGCGAATATCGAAACCGCTGAAACGAGTTGGCACCCGCGGCAGCGGTCACTTCGAAACGATTACCTGGGACGAGGCGCTGGACCGGGTGCACGAAGGCTTCCAGCTGGCCATTCGAGAACACGGCACGCAGTCCATCGTTCCATTCAACTACGCCGGCCCACACGGCATGCTCGCAGGCGGCAGCATGGACAGGCGTTTTTTTAATCGTCTCGGCGCCTCTCAGCTGGCCCGCGCTCCGCTTTGCGGCGGGATCAAGAGTGAGGCTTTTGTCGGCACCTACGGCAAAGTGCCGCTCATGCTTCCTGAGGACGTAACGGATGCCCGACTCATCATCGTCTGGGGCTTGAACGTCACCGTCTCCCAGCTCCACCTCATGGCGCCAATACGAGAAGCGATGGGCAAAGGTGGAAAGCTCGTGGTCATCGACCCGAGGCGAACGCCGGTGGCGAAAAAAGCTGACCTTCACATTGCCAACCTACCTGGTACGGACGTGCTGCTTGCGTTCGCGCTTGCGGCAGAGCTGGAACGAAACGGCGGGCTGGACTACGAGTTCATCAACGCAAACGTTAAAGGCGCAGACGCATTCCTAGCCCGCGCGCGGCAGAGATCCCTCGAGGATTCTGCGGCTGCTTGCGGGGTCCCGGCGGATGTGATCAAAAACCTTGCGGCGCTCTACCGGGACAGCTCGCCCGCGGTCGTCTGTCCGGGCAACGGGCCGGAGCGAAATCAGAACGGGGGCAGCGGTCTGAGGGCGATATTCGCGTTACCCGCGCTGGCGGGAAAATTCGGCGTCCGCGGCGGCGGCCTGCTGCAGGGCGCATCCCACGCCTTCCCGGTCAACGGCGCGCGCCTGGAGGGCGCCGACATGATCCCGGCGGGCACCCGCACGCTCAACATCGTGACGCTGGGCAAAGCGTTGCTCGACCCCGAGCTCGATCCCCCCATCAAGGCGGTGTTCATTTACAACCACAACCCCGTGATCGTGCACCCTGATCAGAACACGATGAAGAAAGCGTTGCTGCGTGAAGATTTGTTCATCGCAGCCAGCGATATCGTGATGACCGATTCGGTGAAGTATGCCGACGTCGTGCTGCCCGCCTGTTCCCACTTCGAGCACAAGGAAGTGTTCAAGGCTTACGGCCAGCATTACCTGCAGCGCGCCGAGCCGGTAATTCCCCGGGTCGATGAAGCTTTACCGAACACCGAGATATTCAGGCGCCTGGCGAAACGCTTCGGATTCGCCGGCAAGGCGTTTGAGGCCAGCGACGATGAACTCATCGACGATGCCTTCGATGCAAACGATCCGAGACTTGGCGGCCGTAAGGCCGGCCAGATCGGCGTCGAAGAGGCATTGCTGATGCGTTTTGACGGAAAGCCGGCGATGCTATTTGACAGTACCTTCCCCAGGACCCATTCGGGAAAGGTGGAATTGGACTCGGAATATCTCGACAAAAACTACGGCCAACGTTATCCGGAATTCAGTCCGGTCGTCTCCGATCACCCGCTGGCGCTCATTTCTCCGGGGTCCGACGAGCGCACCACTTCGACCTTCGGCGGGCTGGAGTCCGGGCGCGAAGAAGTACTGGAAATGCACCCCGCGGACGCCGCGGACCGCGGGCTTGAAGACGGGGAGCTGGTCCGCGTGTACAACGACCTGGGCGAAGTACAGCTTACATTGCGAGTGACCGACGTGATGCGCCCAGGCGTGGTGTGCGCGTTCAAGGGCGCCTGGATGCGAACGAGCACGAACGGCCAGACCATCTCGGCGCTCGCGCCCGGTCACGTTGCTGACCTGTGCAAGGGCGCGTGCTATAACGACGCCCGCGTGGACGTAGCAGCGGTCAACGCCTGAGACAGCGCCGGGTGCTCGAGGAAAGCGAAAAGCTCAGCGACCTGATGGCACGTTTTCCGCGCCCCGGGAGGGTGCAATGGATCGGGCTAAGATCGCGTCGCGGCGGTGGGATCGAAGTCGTGAATTCTGCGACCTTGATCGAAGAGCGAGGACTCGAGGGAGACCACCGCGCTGCAAAGCGGGGTGGAAAGCGCCAGGTCAGCCTGATTCAGTGGGAGCACCTGAGCGTCATCGCGACGCTATGCGGACGAGAGGCCGTGGACCCTTCGCTGTTGAGGCGGAACATTGCCGTTATGGGGATCAACGTCAGCGCGCTGAAAGGCAGCCATTTTCGAATAGGCAGCGCGGTTTTGGAAGGAACCGGATCTTGCCATCCCTGCTCGCGAATGGAGCAAAACTTGGGGCCCGGCGGCTATAACGCTGTTCGGGGTCACGGCGGAATAACGGCAAGGGTGATAGAAAGCGGCATGATCGAATGCGGCAGTGCGGTCGAAGCGCTCATCTGAGACTGGATAGTTCGATAACGGCGTTACGTGTCTACCACTCAGCTGAAAAGGGTCAATAGCTACGGGTTTGCCCCCGGGCGAATCCTGTCGGGTAAGTACGAGATTATTTCGCTGCTCGGCACGGGGTGGGAGAGCGAGGTTTACCTGGTTCGGGAACGAGAAACCGGGATCGAACGCACCGCGAAATTCTTCTTCCCCCAGCGTAACGAAAAAGAGCGCGCGTCCAAGGCCTACGCCAAGAAGCTCCACAAGCTACGACACTGTCCCATAGTCATTCAGTACCACACGCAAGACGTCATTCGTTTTCGCGGTCTTCCGCTAAAATTTTTGATCTCCGACTATATCGAAGGGGAGCTGCTTTCCCACTTCATTAGCCGCCAGCCCGGGAAGCGACTGCAGCCCTTCGCAGCGTTGCACCTGCTGCATGCCCTGGCGGAAGGCATCGAATGTATCCACAAGTCCGGCGACTACCACGGAGATCTGCACACCGACAACATCATCGTGCAGCGCTACGGGCTCGGCTTCGAACTCAAGCTGCTGGACTTCTACCACTCCAGGGCGCCGAAAAAGGAAAACATCCGATTCGACGTGGTGGAGATGATCCGCGTGTTCCACGAGGCCCTCGGCGGCGCCAAGCACTATGCTAAACATCCCCCGGAGATCAAGGCCATCTGCTGTGGCCTGAAGCAAACGCTGATATTGCAGAAATTCAGGTCAGCCGGACAGATCAAGTCGTATCTAGAAACCATGGAATGGGCCTAGGTACCATCTTGGAGGCCCGTTAGAGGTGAAAGCCCGGCAAACACGCCGCTCAGTTGCGCAAAATGATTCAATCCGTGTTCCGGCGGCTGGCGCACCACATTGAAACACCTGCTCATCGTATTTCATTCGCAATCGGGGAATACCGAGAAGATGGCTGACGCCGTTCTTCGCGGCGCCAGCGCGGAGGAGATTGATGACGTTGAAGTGCGTATGCTCCAGGCATTCGAAGCCGGGGTCGAAGACCTACTCTGGGCGGACGCGCTGATTCTGGGTACGCCGGAGAATTTCGGCTACATGTCCGGGGGTATGAAAGACTTTCTCGACCGCACTTTTTATCCGTGCGAAGGAAAGCTCGAGGGGATGCCCTATTCCATCTTCGTCAGCGCCGGCAACGATGGCACCGGCGCGGTGGCGGCTATCGAGCGTATTGCAAACGGCTATGCGTTCCGAAAAATCCAGGATCCGGTGATTGTGCGCGGTGAGCTCACCGCGAACGATCTGCAAAGCTGTGAGGAGCTTGGCATGGCGGTCGCGGCCGGACTCGAGATCGGCGCGCTCTGACACCTGTAAAACCGCGGGCGCGCAGAAGTGATCGAATCTCTCACTCTGTTGCTGGTGTGCCAGCTTGCCGGCGAAGTCATCGCCCGCGCTTCCGGCATTCCGTTTCCCGGCCCGGTCATCGGGATGGCGATCTTGTTCGTCGGTTTGATGATACGGGGTGGCGTGCCCGAGCCGCTACAGCAGACAACGAAGTCCATCCTCGATCATCTTTCCCTGCTCTTCGTTCCCGCGGGTGTGGGGGTGATGATTTACCTCCCCCTGATAGCGGACGAGTGGCTTCCCATCGCGAGTGCCGTAGTTATCGGCACGCTGGTAACCATCGCGCTGACCGCCTGGATCATGAGCGTGATCTTAAGGCGAAGCGACGCGTCGGGTGGACAGGCCGAGAAGTTCAAAAAGTGAAAGGCGAGCTTCACGAGATCTGGGTCTATCTGTCGACGACTCCGTTGCTCGGATTGACGGTGACCCTTTGCGCCTACGTGCTGGGTTATTACCTGTACCGGAAGTGCCGCTTCAATCCGCTGGTCAACCCGGTGCTGATTGCGGTTCTAGTTCTGGTCTCGCTGCTGCTCGCCTCGGACACTTCGTATTCGAGCTACTTCGAGGGCGCGCAGTTTGTTCACTTCATGCTGGGCCCGGCGACCGTCGCGCTCGCCGTTCCGCTATACCGCCAGTTTCACCACGTGCGGCGCTCGGCTACGGCTGTTCTCGTAGCGCTTGCGTTCGGTTCATTGACCGCGGTCTTGAGCGCGGTCGGCATCGCCTGGCTGCTGGGCGCTTCCCGGGAAACGCTGCTGTCGCTGGCGCCAAAGTCCGTTACGACGCCGGTAGCGATGGGCATTGCCGAGCAGATCGGGGGGCTGCCTTCTTTGACTGCCGTTTTGGTGATCCTGAGCGGCATCACCGGCGCTGTGCTGGGCACGTACACCCTGAACCTGGTTCGGGTCAAAGATTGGAGGGCGCGGGGTCTTGCCATGGGGGTTGCTTCCCACGGAATCGGCACCGCCCGCGCTTTCACCGTCAACGAGATCGCCGGGGCCTTTTCCAGCCTCGCCATGGGCCTCAACGCGCTGGCAACCGCCGTGCTGGTACCGGTGTTGATGGCGCTGCTGACGTGAGCTGGCTGACCGGTCCCAGGCACGGGAGGGAGCGCTGCGTGCTTTTGACCCCCTTTGAGGGTACGTGCTACAACTCTGCCGGTTCAAAGGGACCTACACCGTAAACTGGGGGCGCGCGTGGCTATCATCGGATTGGATATTGGATTTGGCTTTACCAAGGGGACGAACGGCCGCGATTCGCTGGTTTTCAAGTCAATTTTCGGCGACGCCTCTGACATCCAGTACCGAGAACAGATGCTCGGAACGCCTACCATCGAGGAGCATCTGCATGTCAACCTGGACGGCCAGGAGTATTTCGTCGGCGAGCTTGCCGAGCGTCAAAGCAACGTTCGATCCTTCACCCTGGATCAAAACCAGTTCATAACCGATTTTTCCAAGGTGATGGCGCTCACCGCCATCAGCAATCTCGCCGAGCGAAACGAGCCGGTGCGGGTAGTCACCGGACTGCCCATAAGCTATTACCGCCGACATCGAAAAGACCTCAAAGAGCGGCTGAAGGGTCGATTTCCGGTCACCCTCACCGACCACACCGGCCAGAACCTCGAGACCATGGTCAACATCAGCCATGTGCGCGTCATCCCGCAGCCGTTCGGTTCACTCTTCAACCTCATGTTGAACGAGGCGGGTGAGGTGAAGGACAAGCGTTTTGTGCAGGAAAAGATCGGCGTCATCGACATCGGATTCAGGACTTCGGACTACACCGTGGCGGACAAGACCCGCTACTCGGAACGCGGCAGCCGAACCACGGAGTCCGGGATCTCCAAGGCTTTCGCCCTAATTGCCGCCAAGCTTCGGGAAGCGACCGGCGTCAACGTCGAGCTCTACCGCCTTTATGACGCCGTCTCGCGCGGCAGCATCAAGATCAAGGGCAAGACCATCGACCTGAAGCCGCTGACGGAGCAGGCCTTCGGCAGGCTGGCGACGTCAATCGCCAGCGAGGTCGAGCGGCTGTGGATGGACGACTGGGACATCGACATCCTGGTGGTCACGGGCGGCGGCGGCGCGGTTCTGGCGCCCTACCTCAAACCCCTGCTCCAGGGCGAGGTGCTGGGTATCGACTCGCCGGACGACGCGCGCTTGAACAACGTGCGCGGCTACTGGAAATACGGCACCAACGTGTGGAGCAAGGAGCAACACGCGGAGGTGGCGTCGTGAGATCCTGCCGGGATCGAAATCGCCTGCTCGAAAGCCCGTGCGTTTCCGCGCGGCTCAAGGGCGACGCCTCGTTTGTGCGCGGGATACAGGACGCCGGCGCGCTCCAGGTTCGGTTGTGCCAGCTGGCAGCGGGCATCGCCGGTAGGCTGAGGCAAACCGGTGCGGCAGTACCGGCCACATCCGACCCGCGCGCCGACTTTGCCCCTGATCCCGCCGCCGCGGGAGTGATCAGCGCTCAGACGACGCGCTCGCGCCGCGTCGATGTCTGCGCTTCCTCTTTGAGCCAGTTCCGAAACGCGACCACTCGGGGCTGGTTGACGGTCGCTTCCGGGCATACGACGTAGTAGGCGAATTTGACCGGAAAGCGCAGTTCAAAGGGATTCACCAAGCGACCCGCGGCAACGTCATCCTCGACCAGCACGCTGCCCGCGAGCGCCACCCCCTGACCTGCAATCGCCGCCTGAACCGCCATGCTTGCCATGGTGAAGCGCGGGCCGCGATCGACGTCGAAGCTTTTTACCCCGGCGGCGGCCAGCCACATGCGCCAGTCCGGATAGCCGTCCTTGAAAGGCAGGTCCGCGTGCAGCAGCGTCTGGTGGCGCAAATCCGCCGGCGTGCGAAGCGGGCTGGAACCTTTCAGCAGCTCGGGGCTGCATACCGGTATCACCTCATCGGCCATCAGACATTCCACGTGCAGGCCGGGATAGCTGCCCTGGCCGTAGCGGATACACAGGTCGATATCTTCCCTCAAAGGGTCCACCAGGCGAGTGCTGGCGTCGACGCGGACGTCAGTTCCCGGGTGCGCGGCATAAAAATGGTCCAGCCTCGGCACCAGCCACTTGGCGCCGAATGACGGCGCCACCGAGACGTTTAGGGCACGGCGAGCGACCTGCAACCTGGCCGCCTCCACCGCCTCGGCCAAGCGCTCGAATCCGTCCCTCAATCCCGGCAGGCACGCCTGTCCCGCGTCAGTGAGCAGCAGGGCGCGATTCAGGCGGCGAAACAGCTTCACCTCGAGATAGTCCTCCAGACTCTTGATCTGGTGGCTCACGGCGGCGGGCGTCACGTGAAGCTCCTCCGCTGCCCGGGTCAGGCTGAGGTGGCGCCCGGCGGCCTCAAAGGCGCGCAGGGCGTTCAGCGGTGGCAATCGGGCGCTCATTTCAAATTAGATTTTCTAAAAACACGGGTACGAATATTCGTTTGTGGGCTAAAGCATCGAAATCTACTATTCGCGCCATATCGAGGATCAAACCGCCTAACAGACGTGTTCAAAAATTTACAGGAAATCTAAAATGAAACCTGAACTGATTCAATCCCCATACCGGGCTCCGCCCGCGGTGGATCTGTCCACCGCCGAGCTAGACCTTCATCTGCGCCGCGCCCACCGCCTGCGCGCGCTCGAGTTCAACCGCGTCCTCAAGATCGCCGCTCGCGGCTTCAAAGCGCTTTACCGCAGGTTCAAGCAGGCCCGTGAGCGCCGAGTCGCGATCGCCGAGCTGCGCCGCTTGGACGAGCGCACGCTCAAGGACATCGGCATCGAGCGCTCGGAGATCCCTTTGATTGTCGAGCAGTTGCTCAAGCGGCGTGAGGCAGACGGCGAGCCACAAAGGGCCTACCCCTTGCGGGCTCTGGTGGCGCCTGCGGCACGCGGCGCAGTGGCCGAAGACGACCAGTGCTGCCCCCCGCTGGCGGCTTGAGCACCGGACAACGGAACATAGACCTCATGGGCTATCGCGTTTTCTTCGCACGACCTGGCGTTCGCGGCCCTTGACGCGCCCTTGCACACACCTCCCCGACGGGCGCGCGGGGCCGCTTTTTTCCGCGGTTGTGAACTCGACGCCGCTCACGCAGACTATTGTTTTGAGCCAATAAACCGCTTAGAGAGCCCGTTCCCATGGCCAAATCACAAACAGCCAAGCTTGCCGAGGCGGCACTCGATCCACTGTGGCAGTCCATTCGCGAGGAAGTCGCGACCGCGGCCGCTCGCGAGCCGGTGCTGGCAAGCTTTCTGCACGCTTCGGTGTTGAATCATAAGACGCTGGAAGACGCGCTCGCGTTTCAGCTGGCCACCAAGCTCGAGAGCCCCGTTCTTCCCGCCATGCTGGTGCGCGAACTGATTGCCGAAGCGATGGACGAAGACCCTGGGATCGGCAAGTCCATGCGCGCAGACATTCGCGCGGTACGCGAGCGCGATCCGGCGGCGACGACGTTCTCCGAACCGTTTCTCTACTTCAAAGGCTTTCACGCGCTGCAGGCCTACCGCGCTGCCCACTGGCTGTGGCAGCAGGGGCGCAAGGCGCTGGCGCTGTATCTGCAAAGCCGAACCTCGGAAGTGTTCGGAGTCGATATTCACCCGGCGGCGCTGATCGGAAAAGGCATTCTCATCGACCACGCCACGAGCGTGGTGGTTGGGGAGACGGCGGTGATCGAGGACAACGTGTCCATGCTGCACGAGGTCACCCTCGGAGGCACCGGTAAGGAAACGGGCGATCGCCATCCCAAGGTGCGCCACGGAGTGCTCATCGGCGCCGGAGCAAAAATCCTCGGCAACGTGGAGATCGGCGCCTGCGCTAAAGTTGGTGCTGGCAGCGTGGTGCTCGAGGACGTAGCGCCTCACTGCACTGTGGTCGGCGTTCCCGCGCA
>JBFHVA010000033.1:0-22492 GCA_041589735.1 Gammaproteobacteria bacterium
CTGCGCGAAGAGCTGGGACCGGAAAGCAGCAACGAGCATATTCTCGACACCGCACTCGCACTCGGCGAGCTCTACTGGGTGGGTCTGGCGGGCGTTATCGACGGAATTGCGGGTCGCGCAAGAGAAACGTCCACCGAGCGCAGTACGAATTCCAAGGAGTGATCAAGATGGCCATCCAAAGCACTGCGGCAGCAAAGGCGATCACGGCCGCGTACATTGACCTGAATCCGGGTGAGGTGGCGGAGGCATTGGAGTCGGCGCCGCTCAACGAGATCGTTAGCTTCTTGTCCGCGCAGGCACCATCTCAGGCCGCGGCCGTGCTCGACCGCCTGGACGAAACTCTGGCGGCGGAATGCGTGTTGAAGATGAACAAAGATACGCTCAGAAGCGTTCTTTCCGAGCTCGATCCCGCCAAGGCAGCGCTGCTGTTGAGCCGTCTGCAGGAAGACGAACGCGACGCGCGCCTGGCTCAGCTCGACACTAGCCTGGCCAACGAGCTGCGCGAGCTGATGTCTTACCCCGAGGACAGCGCGGGTCATCTGATGGAAACCCGGTTGGCGACGTTTCGCCCCGGATTGACGGTAAAGGAAACCCTGGAACGACTGCGCAGCGCCGGCGAACGGCCGCGATTCAGCCTTCTGGTGGTTGACGAAGCACGTAAGCTGCTTGGACTGCTGACCCTGGCCGATATCGTAGTAGCCGATCCCGGCGCGCGTCTGGAGCAGCTGATCAAGGACCGGCCGCCCTCCATTCACGCCATGGCGCCGCGGGACGATGTAGTCGCCGCACTCACGCAGGCTCGCTTGAGGTTACTTCCCGTGGTGGACGGTCAGGATCGCCTGCTTGGCGTTATTCGACACGACGCGCTGGTCAAAGCGGTTCAGGAAGATGCGGCCGGTGATCTTGCCGCCCTGTTCGGCGCAGGCAAGGAGGAGCGCGCTCTTTCGAGCCCGATCGTGGCGGTCAAAAAACGGCTTCCCTGGCTCAACATCAACCTTCTCACCGCGTTTCTGGCCGCCGCGGTGGTTGGCTTGTTCGAAAGCACCATCGCCCAGTTCACCGCCCTGGCGGTGCTGCTGCCGGTGGTGGCCGGGCAGTCGGGCAATACCGGCGCCCAAGCCCTCGCGGTCACCATGCGGGGGCTCGCATTGCGCGAGGTGCGCGCCCGTCACTGGCTGCCGGTTGCGTTAAAAGAAGCCGTCGCGGGTGCACTCAACGGGATCGCCATCGCGGTGGTCACCGGGCTCGGGGTTCTCGTGTGGAGTCGATCTTTAGGGCTCACCCTGGTGATTTTTCTCGCCATGATTCTTTCCATGGTGATCGCCGGCGTCGCCGGCGCCGCCATCCCCATGCTGCTCTCTGCCCTGCGCCAGGATCCCGCGCAGTCCGGCTCTATTATTCTGACTACGGTGACCGACGTGATGGGCTTTTTCAGTTTCCTGGGCTTGGCGACGGTGATGTCGGGCCTGCTTTGATAAAGGCGCAATAAAAAAGCACGCTCGGCTGCGGCGCGGCCGAGCGTGCTTTGAACGCAGTGCCGCCGAAGGCCTCGGCGACTGGCGACTCAAGTCTTAGGGATTTCTCGGATCCTCTTCGCCGATCATTCGCCTCAGGGTTTCCGCGTCTCCGTACTTGCGCACCTCCTCTTGGTAAGTGCGGTTTTCCCTCTTGGTCTCAATCACGTGCCAGGCAATCCAGAGCACGAGACCGAGGATCCACCAAAAAACCTCCGATCCGACGAAGGGATAGATGGGGCCGATGTCGCTGATGTTGCCGGCCCAGTTTTCAAAGCTGCCAGTTGACATGATCGTTCCTCCTGGTACTGGCCTGTCAGCGGCCGGTGATGGCTTCGCGCTCGGCCTGAATGATAGCGGTCTCGTCGTGGGTGATCTCCGCCCGAGCCGCGGTGTCGAGGCCCATGAGCTCCACCTGGCGCGGGATGCGCAGCAGGTCAAACGCATTCAGGATCTTAGCCGTGATCCAGCCCGGTAATAATCCAAGCACGCCGAACATGATGATGGCGCCGATAATCTGACCCAGCGGATTGATACTGGCAAAGGACGTATCCGGCGAGGATGGATAGCCCCAGAGCACGAATCCGGCGATAACCACGCCGAAGAAACCGGCGTAGCCGTGCACCGCCACCGCACCCACCGCGTCGTCGATCTTGAACCTGCGCTCGACGAAGTAGTGCACACGATACATGAACACCACGCCAACGGCGGCGATGACCATCGCCTGGATGGGATGGTAGAGATCGTTGCCTGCTGACGCCGCGATGATACCGGCAAGGCCCGAGGAGTAGGTCCAGAAGGCATCGCCCTTGGAAACGATGTAGCCCATCAGCAGGCCTCCGGCGAGCGACATGAGGAAGTTCACCGTGATGGCGGACAGCGTTGTCGGCGCAAGGTAGATGTTGGTGGCCGAGAAGAACACGCCGTCACCCGCCTGCACGTCCCACATGGGCACGTTGCACGCGACGTAGAAGCCCCAGAAGCCGGTATAGATGAGGAACAGCCCTATGGTGACCAGCCAGGGATTGCGCGGGTGGATGTTTCGCGGCGTACCGTCGGCGGCGAACTTGCCGATACGCGGCCCGAGCACGGCCAGAACCCCGAGAGCGTAACCGCCGGCGATGGCGTGAATCACGCCGCTGGCGTACGCGTCGTGGTAGCCCAGCTTCTGCACCATCCAGCCGGCCGAGTGCCAGCCCCAGGAGGCGTCGATGATCCACCACACGGAACCGATACCGACGGCGAGGATCCAGAAGCCGGTGGACTTGATGCGCTCGATGACCGAACCGGAGACGATGGAGGCGGCGGTCCAGGAAAACAGCAGGAACGCAGCCCAGAAGACCCCGTTGATGCGCGCCCAGCCGGCACCCAGCTCGGTCTGGCCACCCATGTGCGGTCCCATGACCTCGCTCCAGGGCACGGCGTGGGCCGTATCGTCGCCACCAAGCAGGGGGCCGGTAATACCTGGACCATTCGGAAATGCAAAATAGATCCACCAGCCAAAGAAGAAGAACGTGATCGTGACCAGCGGGATCAGCATGGTGTTCTTCATCAGGGTATGCATGTGGTTCTTGTGCCGGGACGCCCCGACCTCGTACATGCAGAAGCCCACGTGGATGAAGAACATGATCACCACGGTGAGCCAGTAGTAGAACTCGGTGAAGATGATACCTAGCGCAGTTAGTTCATTATCCATTCTTGCTCTCCCCCTTCGGTGGTTTGACGCCGACCCTTGCGGCCGACGGTTTCTCGCGCCATCCCGCGCCTCACCGCCTTCCCGGCGACTTGTTTACAACGCGATCGAGTTACGCGGCGCCGCGCCCCCGCGCGGCCTCCCATAGACATCAAGCATCGCACGGATGCCTCATGCCCAAGGGACTTATACTGCCAAAAATTGAATTAAGTGAAAACATCTTTAACTGCGATAACATTGTCGGACGAATACTATTTACTCGTTTGTCGCGCCGCACCAAACGAAGGACATGCAGCCACAATGACCGCTAAGCGCGATCCTCGCGAGCCCATCAGCATGGATGTCGCCCATGAGCTCATGGACGAAGCGCCGGAGAACCAGCTTGAGATCGCCATCGGGTTGCAGGTACGCGCATTCCGCCGCCAGCTCAACATGACCGTGGCCGAGCTCTCCAAGCAGGCCCAGCTGTCCCCGGGAATGCTTTCAAAAATCGAAAACGGGCTCACCTCGCCGTCTCTGGCCACGCTCAAATCCCTGTCCCAAGCGTTGAATGTCCCGGTGACGTCTTTTTTCCGTAAATACGAGGAGGAGCGGGACGCTTCCTTCGTCAAGGCCGGGGAAGGACTCATCATCGAGCGCCGAGGCAGCCGCGCAGGACACCAGTACCAGCTGCTCGGTCACACCATCGGAAAGCAGGTATTCGTCGAGCCCTACCTCATTTCCCTGACCGAGGAATCGGACGTCTTTCCGCTTTTTCAGCACTCCGGCGTCGAGTTTCTCTATATGCTCGAGGGCAAGGTGGTTTACCGCCACGGCAGCCGCACCTATCTGCTGGAGCCCGGCGACTCGCTGTTCTTCGACTCCGATGCGCCCCATGGCCCGGAGGACCTGGTAGAGCTGCCCATCCGCTTCCTTTCCATCATCATCGAACCCCGCTTCGGCGAATAGTCAGCACCCCGGCGAGGGCGGCCGGGTGTTTCCTGACAGTAAATTTATTCTCTCCCTAGTTGATCAGCCGCGGGCGATAAATTACGCTTCTCGCCTTCCAGGACGTCGAATCGCCGGCCTGGACAGGAGGAACCATGTGCGGAATTGCGGGGATCATGTTCAAGGGTGACCGGGATACCTTCGAGACCGGAAAGGCGCTGATCAGCATGCTGGACGGCTGTCAGCACCGGGGCCCCGATTCCACCGGCTTCGCCCTCTACGGCCACTCCGACGAGCGGCATCTTCGGCTCAGGTTCTTAATCGGCGAACGTGACGACGAAGCCGAGATCATCGCCCGGATCAAGGGCATGCTGGCCAAGCACGGTGCCAAGATCGTCGAGGACGGAACCATCGGCGCCAAC
This sequence comes from Gammaproteobacteria bacterium, assembly GCA_041589735.1. GTDB lineage: Bacteria > Pseudomonadota > Gammaproteobacteria > HK1 > HK1 > CAMYJH01. Next base: position 4,557 of record JBFHVA010000033.1, read on the forward strand.
TACCGGGTCACAGTGGAGTTCGACGGCGACCTGCAAAAGTTCGCCTACGACATGGAGCACGTGGCGCGGGTTGTTTCCATCGGATCCAGCCTGGAGATCATCAAGGACGTGGGTGGCGCCCACGACGTGGACGATCGCTATCACGTGCACGAGTTTCGCGGCACCCACGGCTTGGGCCACGTGCGCCTGGCCACCGAGTCCGACGTCAAGCCTGAAGCCGCGCATCCCTTCTGGGCGACCGGATTCGAGGACGTCGCCATCGTCCACAACGGCCAGATCACCAATTACTGGAAGATGCGCCGGCGCCTCGAGCAGCGCGGCTTCGAGTTCACCACCGACAACGACAGTGAGCTGATCGCGGTATATCTCGCCGACAAGCTTGCCCAAGGCATTCCTCTCAAGGACGCGCTCAAGACTTCCATCGACGACCTGGACGGCACCTTCTCCTTTCTTGTCTCCACCAAGAACGAAATCGGCTACGCAAAGGATCGACTGGCGGCCAAGCCCATGATCATGTACGAGAACGACGACCTGATCGCCGTTGCTTCAGAAGAAGTCTCCTTAAACCGCCTGTTTCCCGGCCAGGCGCTTGATACCAAAGAGCCGCCCCCCGGCACCTACGCCACATGGTCCAGATCGATTTAGCCAAGCTCAGCGTTCGCCAGGCGAACGAGCAGATCCGCGCCTGCGGCGAGCGGGGCGAGGACGTCGAGGTGATCAATCCCGACGCCCGTCACCATATCGGCGTTGGGCTGATTCACGAGATCGACGTGCACATTCGCGGATCGGCAGGATACTTCTGTGCGGGCTTAACCGACGCCGCCCGTTTCACCGTGGACAGAAACGTCGGCTGGGGCTTAGGCGACAACATGTACAAGGGCTCCGTAGTGGTGAAGGGCAACGCGGGCGCCATTGCCGGCGTTGCAATCCGCGGCGCCGAGATCGTGGTTCACGGCAACATGGGCTCCCGCGCCGGCCAGGTGATGAAAGCCGGCACGCTTTGCTGCGCCGGCAACGCCAATTTCATGGCCGGCTACATGATGTACGGCGGGCGCATCATTATCCTCGGCGACTCCGGCGAGCACGTCGGCGAAGACATGACCGCCGGCGAAATCTTCATCGGTGGCACGGTTCAGGATTTGGGCTCTGACGCGATGCTCACCGACATCGAAAGCGCCGAGGTGGACGACATCATGGCCTTCCTCGATCGCTACCAGCTGCCGTTCAAGGGAAGCTTCAAAAAAGTCGTCAACGCCGGCAAGAAGCTGCGCTACCCCACTAGTGAGCGACAGATGCGCAGCATTCCATTCTTCACTTTCTCCGGGAAGTCGGATTACTGGAATCCGAAGATTCAGGAAGACGTCTTTATCAAGTCCCAGATCGGTCGCTACCGCATTCGGGGTTACGGTGGCGCGCGCGCTCTACCCCACGTGTCCGATCTTGCATTCAGAAAGGACCTTTCCCGCACCGGAAGCGATCCGGACGTGGTCACCAAGGTGAAGATGTACACCGAGATCGGCGGCATCAACGGCGCCCGGCCGCTCAAGCTGAGCATGCCGGTGATGATCGCACCCATGAGCTACGGCGCTTTGAGTGCATCAACCAAAAGGGCGGTAGGACTCGCTTCCAGCCTCTCGGGCATTGCCGAGAACACCGGTGAAGGCGGCATGAGCAACGCCCAGCGCGACGCCGCGAAGCAGCTCATTTTCCAGTGCCTGGGCGGCCGGCTCGGCTGGAACATCCACGACATGAACCGCGCCGACGGTCTGGAGATTTACATCTCCCAGGGGGCGAAGCCGGGACTGGGCGGACAGCTGATGGCGAAGAAAGTCACGCCCGAGCTCGCCCGCATCCGCGGCATCCCCCACGGCATAGATCTGCGATCGCCTTCACGCCACCCCGACATCCTCGGCGCCGACGACCTGGTGATCAAAGTGGAAGAGTTTCGAGAGGCCACCGGCTACCGACTGCCGGTGAGCGTAAAAATGGGCGCAGGCCGTATCCGTGATGACGTCAAGATCGCGGTCAAAGACGGCTTCGACTTCATCGAGCTGGACGGAATGCAGGGATCCACGGGCGCCGGCAGCTCTGAGGTTATCGACTACGTGGGCATACCCACGCTTGCCGCCATCATCGAAGCCCTGGATGCGCTGGAGGAGATCGGGCGGCGCGACGACATCGAGATCGTGCTTATGGGCGGCCTACGGGACGGCATCGACGCGGTGAAAGCGCTCTGCCTTGGCGCTGACGCGGTTGCTTTCGGCACCTCCACCATCATCGCGGGCGGATGCATCGCCTGCATGCAGTGTCACGTCGGCCAGTGCGTCACCGGCATCGCGACGCAGGATCCGGAGCACGAAAAACGATATCACCCGGAAGTCGAGGCGCAGAACATCCATCGCTTTTTAGAAAGCGTGCGCTGGCAGATCGCAACCATCACCCGGGCGCTCGGCTACGACGACGTGCGCGAGCTCAATCGTGACGACTTGGTTGCGCTGACCCCGGAAGCCGCGGCCATTACCCGGCTGCCCTTTGAGCCGGAATATCGGCAGCGCGCACCCGAGTTCAACGTAAAGGTCGGCTGATGGCGGTTTACGACATCAACCGCATCCTGGTCCCGGAAACGCCTCCGGACTACGAGGACCACACGCCGGACGTGCACTACGTTCCCGCGCCCTGCCAGGTGGCCTGCCCGGTGGGTACCGACGCACCCTCTTACATCGCCTACATCTGGGAGGGCAAGTTCGAGGAGGCTTTCGAAGCCATCACCGCCACCAACCCGTTCAGCTCCATCTGCGGGCGGGTTTGCGATGCGCCGTGCGAGCCGGCGTGCCGGCGCACGGTGAGCGACGGGCCGATCCAGATCCGTAACTTAAAGCGCTTCGTGATGGACAAGCTGGGTCCCACATACAGGCCGCCGACGGCGGCGGTAACCAAGGCGCAGTCGGTGGCGATCGTCGGATCGGGCCCGGCGGGACTTACCGCGGCGCACGATCTCTGCGTTGCGGGCTATGAAGTTCACGTTTACGAGATGACCGATCGCTTAGGGGGAATGATGATCTGGGGCATTCCCGCCTTCCGGCTCCCGCCGGGGATCATAGAACAGGACATCGAGCGGCTGATGCAGCGCTGTCCGGGTCTGCACGTGCATTTGAACTCCGCCCTCGGGCGCGACGTCAGTCTTGATGATCTCAAGCAGCGTCACGACGCCGTACTGATCACTATCGGCTCCTGGTGGGGCAAGCCCATGGGGATCCCTGGAGAGGATGACGAGCGCGTCGTTGACGGCGTCGGTTTTCTGCGCCGGGTAAACGCCGGCGAGCGGCCGGAGCTACCGGATACCGTGGTGGTGGTGGGCGGAGGCGATGTCGCTATGGACGCCTGTCGGGTGGCGAAACGCTTGCCCGGATGTAATCACGTCAAGGTGGTTTACCGCCGCGGCCCGGAGGATATTCCGGCGCGCCGCATCGAGCTCGAAGGCGCGATAAAGGAAGGTATCGAGTTCATTTACTCCACCCAGCAAGTGGCGGTGGAAACGCGCGGCAACGCGCTGGCCCTCAAATGCGTCAACACGACCCCCGGCGATCCGGACGAAGACGGCCGCCGGCGTCCGGTGATCGTGCCCGGCAGCGAGCACCAGATCGAATGCGGCATGGTAATCGCGGCGGTGGGACAAAAAGGCGAGTGCGGTGACCTGGAGAATCGCGGGATGATGCTTCCGGACCGCGTGCGCACCGAGTGGGACGGCATGCGCACCGACGACCCACAGGTATTTGCCGCCGGCGATGGCGCATTCGGCGGGTCCACCATCGTGATGGCCATGCACCACGGCCAACGGGCGGCGTACTACGTCAAGGCCTTTCTCGAGGGCCGTGAGAATCCTATAGCTTACCGCACCCCATACCGAACGCGCCGCGTGCCGGTCGCCCAGGACCTCATGTGGGAGAAGCTCGCTCCCCACCATCCCCCGTTCTTCGGACTCGGGGAAAAGCCCATCGAGTTTCCCGAGATCGAGGCGACTTATGACTGGGAGATGGCGCGCAACGAAGCCGCACGCTGTTACCGCTGCGACGCCGAGACCGGCTCGGCGGATTACTCCGTCCAGCACCGGGAAGATATTTTCTCCATGGCCAGAACCAATCCGGCGGATCACGCCAAGCTTCGGGCCATGCTGCAAAAACGCCTGCGTCTCAGGGAAAACCCATTTCCCGAAACCCGGCCCGCCACGGTAGACGACCTAGTGTTTCTGCCCGCCAATCTTTCGAGACTGGTTATCGATCCGTATCGCGAAGCCTGCAAAGTGAGCACCGCGCTGGCGGGAAGGTTGGAGCTCGAGCACCCGTTCCTGGTCACAGGATTCGATGCTGAGCCTGAGGAAGTGCGCGAAAGCGTCGCTCGTGGCCTAAAGGAAGCGAATGCGCCCTACCTCGGCACCAATACGATGGGCGACGGGATCCCCTGGCTGCAGCTATTGCCTCCGGGCGAGGGGGAGCCGAGCGCGGAGGCCGCGGCGCTGGTTCACCTGATGGGCAGGCGATTCGATCCGGCAGACATGGTGCGGCTGGCTGAGAACCAGCTGATCGGCGCCGCAGTTTCATCGCCCGAGGCGCTGGAGGAGGGGATCCCCTGGGCGCTGGAGGCAAACCTGGATTTACTTCTGCTCGACGGCACCGGTGCTCTAGGCGCCCAGTGGCCCGAGCTCGTCGGCGCGCCCGATCTCCGGGTGCTGCGCGATGCAGTCCGGATCTTAAGACGCTTGAAACGCGAGGAGGAGATCGACCTCGTGTACTTCGGCGGCGTGCGCTCGGGAACCGACGCAGCCAAGATCATCGGCATGGGCGCCACCGGAATCGTGCTCGGCGTGCCGGTGGGCCTCGCCGTGGGCGGGCGAATAACTCCGGGTGAAAGGATCCGTTTCGAATCCGACTACACCGACCAGGACCGGAGCCAGGCGGTGGTCAATATTATCAGGGCGAGCGTCGGCGAGGCCTCGATGATGGCGCGCTGCACCGGCAAGACCAACCTGCACAACCTGGAGCCGGAAGATCTCCGTTCGATTACCCTTGCGACGTCTTCTGCCACGGGCATTCCGCTCGTGGGCATGCGTTAGCTGCAGGCATTAGAATGAGACGCCCGCTACAAGGCGGGCGCAGGCGAGAACAACGGAGGCGAACGCCGGCACAAACGGCGCCTGCCTGACAGCAACAAGCAATAACAGCAACGAGAGACCGGAGGGAGGAACGTCATGGCTACCGATCTGGCCAAAGTCGCCAAGTCCGAGGGAATCAAATACTTCTTAATCAGCTTCGTCGATTTATTTGGCGTGCTGCGCGCGAAACTCGTGCCGGCGCGCGCCATCAACGACATGCAGCGGGACGGAGCCGGTTTTGCCGGGTTCGCCACCTGGCTGGACATGACCCCCGCCCATCCTGACATGTTCGCCAAGCCCGACCCCGATAGCCTGATGCAGCTTCCCTGGAAACCCGAGGTCGCCTGGCTGGCAGCGGACTTGTGGATGGACGGTAAAGAAGTGGAAGCATCACCGCGCGTCGCGCTGAAGCGGCAGATCGAGCTCGCTGCTGGAAAGAAGTATCGGATGAAAAGCGGCGTGGAATGCGAATACTTTCTGGTCGATCCGGAAGGCAGCGCGATCTCCGATCCACGGGACACTCAGGAAAAACCGTGCTACGACCAGTCCGCGTTGATGCGACGCTACGACGTCATCAGCGAGATTTGCGATGGTATGAACACGCTCGGCTGGGGGCCGTATCAAAACGACCACGAGGATGCCAATGGCCAGTTTGAGATGAACTGGGACTACAACGATTGCCTTCAGACAGCCGATCGGCACGTGTTCTTCAAATACATGGTCAAGTCCGTTGCTGAAAAACATGGCCTGCGCGCGACGTTCATGCCAAAGCCGTTCTCAAACCTCACCGGAAACGGATGCCACTCCCACGTATCTCTCTGGGATACGGCCGGCGATAAGAACTTGTTTGACAGTACGAGCGATGAGCTTGGACTTTCAAAGCTCGCCTACTACTTCCTTGGGGGCGTAATGCACAGCGCCGATGCGCTTGCCGCCATCTTCAATCCGACTGTCAACAGCTACAAGCGCATTGACGCGACGGTGACACTATCCGGGGCCACGTGGTCGCCGAATGCGATCAGCTATTCAGGTAACAACCGTACCCATCTCGTGCGAGTTCCCGACCGCGGACGCTTTGAGCTGCGCCTCATGGACGGCGCCGCGAACCCCTACCTGTTGCAGGCGGGCGTACTGGTCGCTGGGCTCGATGGAATTTCCAACAAGCGCGACCCAGGCGAACGCCTGGACATTAACATGTATACCCATGGCCACACGGTAAAGCGGATTCGCCGTTTGCCACTGAATTTGCTGGATGCCGTTCGACTGTTCGACGAGAGCAAAGTGGTTCGCAGTGGATTTGGCGATGATCTTGTATCCAGCTACGTAAAGCTCAAGCTGAGCGAATGGCGCAGCTACGCCACCGCGATTACGCCCTGGGAACGCGACCACACTCTGGACTGCTGAAGGCTTTGTCTAATTTCTAACCGGTTGTATGGGCGTGACGGCAGAGGCGGCCCGATCCGGGCCGCACGGCCCTTTATTAAAGGTCAGAAACGAACCGTGGGCAAGCCGCGTGCGGTGACGTAAGATTCGGACGGGAACGGGGCATTCAGGGACGCCGCCGTGCACAGCTCGAGCGTTACCCTCCGCCCCTTCCTTTCCTAGGAACCAAGGAGACTGATCATGAAAAAAAACATACTCCGCACGGCAGCGCTATTCGCCGCGTTGTTTGTCGGCAACGCTCAAGCCCAGGTCGAGGTCCAGTGGTGGCACGCCATGGGCGGCGAGCTCGGCGATAAGCTCAGCCAGATCGCCGCGGGATTTAACGCAAAGCAGTCTGAGTACAAGGTGGTACCCGTTTACAAGGGCAACTACACCGAGACCATGACTGCGGCCATCGCCGCCTTTCGCGCCAAGCAGCAGCCTCATATCGTGCAGGTATTCGAGGTCGGAACGGCCACAATGATGGCGGCCGAAGGGGCCGTGTATCCTGTTTATCAGCTGATGAGGGACGCGGGGGAGCCTTTTGATCCCAAAGCCTATCTTGCTGCCGTCACAGGCTATTACACGGATACAGAAGGCAACATGCTGTCCATGCCTTTTAACAGCTCGACGCCGGTGCTCTATTACAACAAGGAAGCGTTCAGCAAGGCGGGTCTCGATCCCGCAAGCCCCCCGGCGACATGGCCGTCGCTGGAAGCCGCGGCGAAAAAGCTTCAGGCTTCCGGCGTTGCCTGCGGTTTTACTACCGGCTGGCAGTCGTGGGTCCAGATCGAGAACTTCAGTGCCTGGCACAACATTCCCATCGGCACCAGGTCCAACGGTTTCGGTGGACTCGACACCGAGCTGGTTATCAACAGTCCCGAGCACGTGCGTCACATCGGTAAGCTGGCCGAATGGCAGAAGAGCAAAATTTTTGACTACGGCGGACGGCGCTCCGACAGCGCGCCCAAGTTCTATAGCGGCGAATGCGCCATGTACATGAACTCCTCTGCTGCATACGCGGGCGTGAAGAAAAACGTCACCTTCCCCTTCGGCGTGGCTATGCTCCCGTATTGGTCGGACATGCCCGGTGCACCGCAGAACTCCATCATCGGCGGCGCGACGCTGTGGGTGCTCAAGGGCCATGACAAAGCTGACTACAAGGGAGTGGCGAAATTTTTCAGCTACCTGTCTTCTCCCGCAGTCCAGGCCGACTGGCACCAGTTCACCGGTTACCTGCCCATTACCCACGCGGCTTACGAATTGACCCAAAGTCAGGGCTTCTATGACAAGAACCCCGGCACGGATACGGCCATTAAGCAGATCAACTACAAGGTCCCTACCGCAAATTCGAAGGGCCTTCGTTTCGGCAACTTCGTGCAGATCCGTGACGTGATCAACGACGAGCTGGAGGCAATCTGGGCGGGAAAGAAGAGCGCCAAGCAGGGCCTGGATGACGCGGTGAGCCGCGGCAACGACCTGCTGCGTAAGTTCGAAAAAGCCAACCGCTGAACCAAACGGTGCGTCGGGAACGCAGTTTCCCGGCGCACCCCTTACTTTCTAGAGACGCGGTCCACCGTGCAGGAAAAGCGCGTCACCTTCAGGAACCCGCTGCTGCCCTGGCTGCTTGTTGCGCCGCAGCTCATCATCACGCTCGTCTTCTTCATCTGGCCCGCGAGCCAGGCCCTTTACCAGTCGGTGTTGGTGGAGGATGCGTTTGGGCTGTCGAGACAATTCGTCTGGTTTGATAACTTCGTCGAGCTGTTTGCAGATTCCGGATATCGAAATTCTTTCGAAGTCACGGTTGTCTTCAGCGTCGGCACCGCGGCGCTCTCTCTATCCCTCGCGTTGCTGCTCGCGGTGATGGCGGACAGGGCGCTGCGCGGTGCACTTGCTTACAAGACGCTGCTCATCTGGCCGTACGCCATCGCCCCGGCTGTGGCCGGCGTGCTTTGGTTTTTCATGTTCAATCCCAGCATCGGCATCGCCGCTTACGGACTGAAGAGCCTCGGTTACAGCTGGAACCACTACCTGGACGGAAACGACGCCATGATCCTGGTAATCATCGCCGCCGCATGGAAGCAGGTGAGCTACAACTTTCTTTTTTTCCTTGCCGGACTTCAGGCCATTCCCCGTTCACTCATCGAGGCCGCCGCCATAGACGGGGCGGGTCCGGCGCGGCGCTTCTGGACCATCGTCTTTCCGCTGCTCACCCCGACGACGTTTTTCCTGCTGGTCGTAAACGTGGTCTACGCCTTCTTCGACACCTTTGGCATCATACATGCCACCACCTCGGGCGGGCCGGCCCAGGCCACCAATATCCTCGTCTACAAGGTATTCAACGATGGCTTCATCGGTCTGGATCTGGGCGGATCGGCGGCGCAATCAGCAATCCTCATGGCGATCGTAATTGGCCTCACCGTGGTGCAGTTTCGATACATCGAGCGGAAGGTGGAATATTGATGGTCGAACGTCGTCCCGTGCTGACTTTTCTGACCCACGCGGTGCTCATTAGCGGAATTGCGCTGGTGGCGTTCCCGGTATGGCTCGCCTTCGTCGCCTCCACTTATCCCGCGGAAGCTCTGATGTCCGACGTCGTTCCGCTGATGCCCGGGGATCGTTTTATAGAGAACTACACCGCGATTCTCGGCCAGGGCGTGCAGGCGGCCGGAAGCCCTCCGGTTGGGTTGATGATGTTTAACAGCCTGGTGATGGCGCTTTCGATCGCGTTTGGAAAAATCGCCATTTCGCTCATCTCCGCATACGCCATCGTTTATTTTCGCTTCCCCTTGCGGCACACGGTCTTCTGGATAATTTTCCTCACCCTGATGTTACCGGTCGAGGTGCGCATCCTGCCAACCTTTGAGGTGGTGGCAAAGCTCGGCATGCTGAACAGCTACGTAGGACTTTCGCTGCCTCTGATTGCCTCAGCTACCGCCACATTTCTATTTCGCCAGTTCTTTCTCACGGTGCCGGACGAACTGGTCGAGGCGGCGCGTATCGACGGTGCCGGACCGCTGCGCTTTTTCATCGACGTTCTGTTACCGCTTTCGCGCACGAACATCGCTGCTCTGTTCGTCATTCTTTTCATCTATGGCTGGAACCAGTACCTGTGGCCGCTTCTCGTAACCACTGATGAGTCGTATTACACCGTCGTGATGGGCATCCAGCGCATGGTGGCGGTGCCCGACTCCGAGCCCCTTTGGCACTTAATTATGGGCACGGCCATCCTGGCCATGCTGCCGCCGGTTATCGTCGTGGTGGTTATGCAGCGGCTGTTTGTGAAGGGGCTGGTCGAAGTGGAGAAGTAATCAGAGTTGATCGAGAACCATGGCAGGCATCAGTCTTCACGGCATAAAAAAACGCTACGGTAAGACCGAGGTGATCCACGGGGTGGACATCGAAATCGCCGATGGCGAACTGATTGTCGTCGTGGGGCCGTCCGGTTGCGGAAAATCTACCCTGCTGCGCATGGTGGCGGGCCTGGAAACGGTGACCGAGGGCGAAATCACCATCGGCGATCGAGTCGTAAACAATCTCGAGCCCATGGATCGGGACATCGCCATGGTGTTTCAGAACTACGCCCTTTATCCCCACATGAGCGTGTTCGACAATATGGCCTATGGCCTTCGCAACCGAAAGTTCCCCAAGGACGAGATTGCGCGACGCGTAGACCGGGCGGCGGAGATCCTGCACCTGGAACCTTTCCTCAAGCGCCGCCCGCGGGAGCTCTCCGGCGGACAGCGCCAGCGGGTGGCCATGGGTCGGGCCATTGTGCGCGAGCCGGCGGTATTTCTGTTCGACGAGCCGCTTTCTAATCTGGATGCGAAGCTCCGGGTGCAGATGCGCCTGGAAATAAAAAAGCTTCAAAGTTCGCTGCGCACCACCTCCATCTACGTAACCCACGACCAGGTCGAAGCCATGACACTGGCCGATCGTCTGGTGGTGATGAACGCCGGCCGCGCCGAGCAGATCGGCACGCCGATGGAAGTCTATGATCGTCCAGCGACGGTGTTCGTTGCCGGTTTCATCGGATCGCCCTCGATGAATTTCCTCTCGGCCCATTTGTCGGCAGACGGCGGCGCGGTGTCATTGAACGGCGGCCAGTCGCTGCGCCTTCCCCCCAACGCGGTGCCTGTATCTAGGCGCGGGCCCGTCACTGTAGGCATGCGTCCCGAACACCTTGAATTAGGCGCCGGTGGATTAGGAGAATCGGTGTCGCTGGAAGTCGAGCTGGTGGAGCCCTTGGGTGCGGATACCCTGGTGCACGGTCGCCTGGACGGCGCGGAGCTCACCGCGCGGCTACCTGCGCATGCAAGCTGCAGACCCGGCGAGCGGCTGTCGCTCAAAGTGGAGCCGGAAAATCTGCATCTGTTTGATGCGGAGACGGGGTGGAGGATCTAAGTAGGTCGGTAGACGGTAGATAGTAGACGGTAGATGGGATCGGGCAGTAAGTACGTTCTTCTCTTCCCATATTCCATCTACCGTCTACCATCTACGAACTACCCTCCCATCAACACCCGCACGCCGTAAGCCAGCATAAACACACAGATTACGCCCGCCGCCCAAAGTCCCGCGAACCAGAGCAGCCGCTTCAGGCCTGGGCGCATGCGCTCAGTGATAGCCCTCGTCGCCACGGACCTTGCCGCGGAACACCCAGTAGCCGTACGCAGTATATATGAGAATAACCGGTACCAGAACGGAGGCGCCGACGAGTAGAAATTTGAGGCTCGTATCCGGCGCGGCGGCTTGGACGTAGGTAATGCCTGGCGGGATGATGTTCGGGAAAAGACTGATCCCGAGCCCGGCGAACGCCAGAATGAACAGAAGCAGCGAGAAGATAAACGGCTGAAATTCGTGCCGCTTCAAGATCGAGCGGAACAACAGCACCGCGGTCACCGCCACCAGCAGTGGCACCGGTGAAAACCACGCGATGTTCGGCCAGCTGAACCAGCGCTTGGCAATGTCGGCATTCAGAAACGGCGTCCAAAGGCTGACGATGAGAATCGAAAGCAGGATCCAGAAAGCCAGCGGCACGAGAAATTCGAAGCAGCGCGACTGTAGATCGCCTTCGGTCTTCATCACCAGCCACGCAGCACCCAGCAGCGCGTAGCCGACGAGCAGAGCGAGGCCGCAGAACAGGCTGAACGGCGTCAGCCAGTCGAACCAGCCGCCCGCGTACAGTCTTCCTTCAGTTTCGATTCCCTGAACAAACGCCCCGAGCACGATGCCCTGGCTGAACGTCGCCAAGGCGGATCCGCCAAAGAACGCGCGGTCCCACCAGACCTTGTGTCCGGGATCTTTGAAGCGAAATTCGAAAGCTACGCCGCGGAACACGAGCGCGAGCAACATCGCAATCAGTGGCGCGTATAGCGCGGTCAACGCCACCGAATAGGCCAGGGGGAAAACCGCATAAAGTCCGCCGCCGCCGAGCACCAGCCAGGTCTCGTTTCCGTCCCACACCGGCGCGATGGTGTTGGTCATGATGTCGCGCTTGCGCGCGTCCTTGACCAAGGGAAACAGCAGGCCGACGCCGAGATCGAACCCGTCCATCACCACGTACATGAGCACCGCGAACCCGATTATCGCGTACCAGACGAATGCGAGATCGATGATCATGATCCTTCCTGCCCGGCTGCTTTCGGCACCGCCCCGCGCGGCAGAGGATGACTGGCGCGGTACGGGATGTTTTCCTCGATTTCCGGCTCGCCGGGATCCGGCGGATGGCCCATGACCTTGAGGATGTAATAAATGCCGGCGCCGAAAACGAGGAAGTAAACCACCACAAAACTCAGCAGCGAGCCCGCCACCGCGGGCGCGTCGATGGGCGACCGCCCCTCGGACAAACGCATCAGTCCGTAAACCAGATACGGCTGTCTGCCCACTTCCGTGGTCACCCAGCCGGCAATCACGGCGATGAAGCCCGTGGGCCCCATCAAAACGGCGAGGCGAAGCAGCCAGGGTGTGGTCGTGAGCCGCCCTCTCAGGCGCAGGTAGAGGCTCAGCAGACCGGTGAGCGCCATTGCGAAGCCAATGCCCACCATGATGCGAAAGCTCCAGAACAGGATCGCTGCCGGCGGGCGCTCCTCCCTGGGCCAGGACTTGAGCCCTCGAATCTCGCCGTTGAAGTCATGAGTGAGAATAAAGCTTCCAAGCTTCGGGATCGCGATCTCGTACTTGGTCCTCTCTTCTTCCTGATCCGGGATGCCGAAGAGGATCAGCGGCGCGCCGCGCTGCGTTTCCCAGTGACCTTCCAGCGCCGCCACTTTCGCCGGCTGATGCTCGAGCGTATTGAGGCCGTGAAAATCTCCAGCAAGGATCTGCAGCGGGGCCACCAGCGTCGCCATCCACATGGCCATGGAAAACATCAGCGCCGCCGACTGATTCTGTCGATCGCGAAGCAGATGATACGCTCCGACCGCACCCACAACGAAAGCGGTAGTGAGATAGGCCGCCAGCACCATGTGCGCCAGCCGGTAAGGAAAAGATGGATTGAATATGACCGCCCACCAGTCGGCGGGCACGAACTGTCCGTTCTCTATGGCATAACCCTGCGGCGTCTGCATCCAGCTGTTGGCGGACAAGATCCAGAAGGTGGAAATGAGCGTGCCGATAGCAACTAGAAGCGTCGCGAGGAAGTGGAGGTTCTTGCCCACCCTTTTCATGCCGAACAGCATGACGCCGAGAAAGCCGGCTTCGAGGAAAAAGGCGGTCAGCACCTCGTAGCCCAGCAGAGGACCCAGCACCGGTCCCGTTTTGTCGGCAAACGGGCCCCAGTTGGTGCCGAACTGATAGCTCATGACGATGCCGGATACGACGCCCATGCCAAAGGACAGAGCGAATATCTTCAGCCAGTATCGATAGACAACCATGTAGACTTCGCGGCCGCGAAGCAGCCACAAGCCTTCGAGAACTGCCAGATAGCTGGCCAGCCCAATGGTCAGCGACGGGAAAATAATGTGAAACGCGACGGTGAACGCAAACTGAAAACGCGAGAGCAGCTCGGCATCCATGGGTCACTCCTGTTTTGTCTTGTTCTCGGCCCGGCTCACTTTCGAACTCCCAGTCGATACGAAAAATTGGTACTGGCCCCGAAATTACCAAGCCAAGGACCGATTTTTCGAATTACGACAGCGGGCCGTTGGGCGTTACCAGCACCTTGCCGCCGCGGGCTTCACGCGCCGCGTGCTCGAGCGCCTTTTTTATCTTATCGATGCCGTAAACGGCGGAAATTTTGACTTCCAGCGCCTTGCTCGCAACACGCGCGCCGAGGTCCGCGTACAGTGCCGCCCGCTCGTTATCAGACATGGCGCCCAAATATTTGACCAGCCAGAAGCCGGTCAGGCTGATCTGACGGAACACCACCTGGTGCGGGTCGATGGAGCAGGGTTTGCCACTCAAAAGCCCATAGTTGACCACGACCCCACCCTCGGCAAGGCTCTCCGCCAGGCGGCCCGTGGCGCCCCCGGCCACGGCATCGATGCCGAGCGCAATACTGGCGCCCCGGGTCGCCTCGCCCACGCGTGCGGCGAGATCCGGGCCATCCACCACAACCACGTCGGCGCCCAAGGCCTCGAGCGGCGCCACCAGCTCATCCCGGCGCACCACGTTGACGGTACGCACGCCCTCCGCTTTCGCCAGACCGATGAGATTGGTACCGACGCCTGAGTTGGCCGCGTTTTGAATCAGCCAATCGCCGGCACCAAGCTGCCGGTAGCGCTTCAGCATGAGAAACGCGGTCGCCGGATTGATTTTCAACATGCAGAGCTGGAGCGGGTCAGCGTCGACGTTAATGGGGAGAAGCTCGCCAGCTTTTACCCGCTTGCGCTGCATCCAGTTCTCGCGCCCCATTAACAGCACGCGATCGCCCGGTTTGACGTGGGTGACCCCCTCCCCGGTTTTTACCACTCTTCCGAGCCCCTCGGAGCCCGGTATCGCCGGCAGTGTCGGACGGCTGGCATAGGTCCCGGCGATGGTGAGCAGATCCACCGGATTGATAGGGAATGCCTCCACGTCCACCAGCACTTCGCCCTTCGCCGGCGGGCCGGGATCGTCCACTTCCGTTACACCGGCCACCTCGTGACCCCTGCCGAAAGCATTGAACTGAACAATTTTCATGGCCTGGCGATAATACCAACTGAGAAGCGGCAATGAACACGCGTCATGTCCGCGGGAATCGAACGAAGCCCGATGTCCCAGCGGGCGTGCCCGCGATTGATTCGGTCAAGCGTTGCAGAACGCGGCGGGGGGAATTGATGGCAGATCGGAGCAGGCAACCGGATGCCCTTCACACCATCTACGATCTTTGATTTTCCGACATACGATCTTCAGTGGGTCCCTTTTCCTTTACCCTTCTTCCGCTGCGTGGATTTCGCGGACGCCTGGATTTTTTTCGCCCGGCGGATCCTTCGCCGGGTTGCACCCGTCACGTAGACCACCCCCCAGAGCACGACTGGGGCCGCGGCAACATATGCCCAGGTGGGAACGCTGCCGGCTGAGAGCTTTTCTTCAGCAATCTCGCTGCCGACGAAGTTGACGTGGTGGAGCCGGGCGGTTGCCTGGTCGCCGTGCTTTGCCTGCATGCGAATGTCTGCTTGAGCATTACCCGCACGCACTATCAAAGACCTGCCGATGTCACTGTCGTGTAGATGCAGCCTGACGCTGTAATACCCTTTACTGTCGGTGCGGCCGCTGCCGATGGTCTTGTCGTCCATCAAAATGGTCACGGGAACGCCAGAGCGCGGGTTCTTCTTTGCGTCCAGCACATAACCCCTGACGTCGTAGCGGTGGTCGGCTTCGTGCTCCGCGGCAACCGTGGTCGCGAACAAAAGCAGCAGCAACGCTATGATGAAGATCTCGATCAGTATGTGTTTCTGCTTCCAGTACTTTCGCTGCGGCATTACGAAGACGTCCTCGGACAATCAGCATGGGTCGAAAGTCTATAAGCTGAATTCCGGGCGGCGCGCTGATACCCGGCTCTTACAGAAGATAGATAGCTTAGGTCTGAATTCGTTCCCGAACAACGGCCCCTGAGCCGTATCCATGGGCCCCACTTATATGGACGCACGCCCACGACTATCGCTTTTTCCAGGGCGCAAAGGCTAGCCCCATAGCGCCTGGAAGACCACGAAAGCGCCCAGCACCACTACGGCAAGACCCCAATACATGGCGCTGTTTCCTGCCGCGGTCTGCTCACGGTCGATACAGCACTCTGCCGGATTGTCCGGGTTGTAGTACACGGGGACGCTTACGCCCGACTGGTAGCGGCCTTCCAGTTCTCTCGCCAGGCGCTTAGAGCGAAACGTCATTCGGCCGCCGGGGCGGATGGTTTCCCCCGTATAGTCCACGCCGTTGACCTGATACCGGTATCTGATACTGGCAAAAAAATCCCCAACATAGCTGCGGGTCAACTGAAACGACAGCACTTCGCCCTTGACTTCAGGCCAGGTGCGGGTCTTCTTCAGCACCCTCGAAGCGCCAAGCTCGCCGAAAACGACGACGAGTCCACCGGCCATTATCAAGATGGCAACCAGAAAATTCATTGAATTAAAACTAACCGGGCGCGCGCGGCGTCGATAGAGACAACATGGGTCCCCCGGCAACCGCGCGGTCGAACTTACGGCCGCAGAGGCGGCGCTCCCGCGTCTGCTGAGGACACGGGAAATACCGCCTACTCACTCCGACCGCCTCAGGCGCTCTTGGCCGTGGTTTTTTTCGAAGACTTCTTGGACGGCGCTTTCTTTTTGGCTGGCGCCTCGGCAGTCGGTGTTTCGACCGCCGGCTCTTCTTTCACCGCTGTCTTTTCCGCGGGGGGCTCACTGTGAGTCGACCGATAGCCGGCGAAGACATCACCGATACGCCGCCATGCTTCCTCCGCTCCTCGGGCGATCTCGTGCCAGACCTCCTCGGCTGCGTCCTCGATGCGTCGAATCTGCGCCTGGGCTTCCTCCCGGTGGCGGTGGAGACCCTGGATCTGCTCCTTCAGCCGTAGCCTGGCGCCGGTTTCGGCCTTTTCATACGCGTCCTCGAGTTTTTTGATGTCCGCGTTCCAATCGTCGAGCCTCTTCTTCACCCGCTCCACGTATTCGTCTCTCTTTGCCATTTCCTGCCCTCCTTAGTCGTTTATAGGGTCTGGAAACCGGAACGGGGCGCCGTTCCGGAACACAGTTTCGCCCATTATATTTCAACTGGCTGGAAGGACTGAAAGAAAGTTTACTTAGAGCGCATCAGCCGCTCGGCCATGAGCTTGATCAGACGTATGGCGACCGCCGGATGGGCCGCCAGAAGCCGCTCGAATTCGGCGGCGTTAAACACGCAGGTCCACACCGTCCCCACCGCCTGGACCGAGGCCGCTCGCGGCGTGCCCGTCAAAGTCGAGAGCTCGCCGATGAAAGTGCCTTCACGGTCGTCGAATTCGATCAGCTTGCCGCCGCGCTCGATGCGCACTTTACCCTGTAGCAGCAGGAACGCTTCGTAGGAGGCGTCGCCCTCGTGGCAGAGATACTCGCCGTCCTTGAAACGGGCGAAATGCCGGGTCAGGTCCGCACGATTCAACAAGGAGGCCCACAATGGATCCATCACCGAATCAATAACCGGGCGCACTTCGGCGTCGTTGTGGTCGTGCCGCTCGATCATGGTCGGCTCCTCGACGACAACGATGCCGGTCGCCTTTTTCAGCAACTCGAGCACCTCGGCGGCGCCGCCCGGCCGCTCCGCCGGGTCATCGCAAACGAGGCTCATGATCAGCTCGTCAAGCTCTTCGGATACGCTGATGCACTCCGTCGACAGCGGGGGCAGCGACGGCTCCTTGCCCTTGGCGTCCTTATTTAATTTCTCCGGGTGCTTGGCCAGGTTGTACCCGGTCCGAAGCGCCCAGGCGGTGGCCCCGACCGCCCATAGGTCCGTACGGGTATCCATTCTGTCCAGCTCCATGCGCCACTGCTCTGGGGCCTGGTAGCCGCGCGATCCCGCGCCGACGGTTCGCGCCGGACCCTGACTCACCTGCACCGCCTGCGAAATCCCGAAATCAAGAAGGTGATAACCGCCCCGCCCATCGTTCATGATATTTGCCGGCTTGATATCCAGGTGCAGAATGCCGGCGCGATGGGCCACCTTGAGGGCGCGAAGCAGATCAACCAGCAGCAGCCAGGTCTCTTCGTCGTCGAGGCTGAACTTCGACTTGAACGCATCGGCAAGCGAGCCATGGCGGTAAAGATCCATGACAAAAAACGAGAGCCGCTCGTTTACCGTCCAGTCATAGACCCTTGGGATGTATTCCGAACGCATGGACAACAGTGCCGAAAGCTCACGCCGTATGAAGCCTGTGGTGTCGAACTCCGCGATGGGGTTGAAGAACTTGATGGCA
>JBFHVA010000034.1:0-22459 GCA_041589735.1 Gammaproteobacteria bacterium
CGCCCAGAGGATCGGCCTTGGCAATACTCATCCCGCGCAGACGTATGAATCCGCGCCGGTGGGGAACGAGTCGCATGCGTACGTCCACCCATTCGCCCGACGGTAGATTGGGCAGCATCAACTCATCGGCGCTCGCCCCGCGACGCCAGCGCATGAAATTGGCCCAGCGTGGATAGCCGACGTGTCGATCGAACCAGTTGCGCCGGGCGTCCGCGGGTTCTCGCCGATACGCAAAATCAGCGACGCTTGGCGGCTCGGCAGAAAGCACCTCTCGAATGATCAGTCCGCGCTGTGAGCGCTTGCCCTCGTTTTTCAGCGACACGGTATAGTTCAGCGCCTGGTCGGCGGTGGCGAAGCGAGGCAAACGCCGCACCACCTTGAGTTTCGCGCGAAACAACAACGCGCTCAGGGCACCCACCAAGAGCACCGCGATGACCAGCATGAGAAGTTGATAGGAATGCGTGGCGCGTGTGTTGATGCCGAAGACGCCCGATAGAACCAGCGCACCGAGCATGAGCATGCCTGCATGAGTGAAGCGACGCTTCAGCCACTGATCCGTGCGATAGACCAGGTGAAAATTGTGAAATAAAAATCTTCTGAACATCATCGCGCCAGGGCCCTTCGGCAAGCGGTGACGCCTTCGTCAAACAGGGACCGGCACGCTCTTAAGGGCGTCCTCCACCACGCGCTCTGCCGACAGTCCTGCAAACCTGGCCTGCGGCTCCATGACAACGCGATGGGCCACCACCGGGACGGCGATTTCCTGGATGTCCTCGGGAATGACGAAATCCCGGCCGTCGAACAGCGCCAGCGCCTGGGCGCATTTCATGAAGGCCAGCGAGGCCCGCGGACTGGCGCCGATGCGGATGCCCTCGGCGCTTCGTGTTGCGCCGATCAGGTCCACGATGTAACGCTTGAGTTCTTCACTTATGCCCACTTCGCGCACGCTTTGCTTCAAAAGAAGAATGTCTTCGAGCGTGGCGCAGGGACCGATGCTTGTGAGTGGATGCGTGTCGGCCTGGTCGGAAAGAATTGCGACCTCCTCTTCTGCGGGCACGTAGCCGAGGCTGAAGCGAAGCGCAAAGCGATCCATCTGCGCCTCGGGGAGGGGGTAGGTGCCCTGGAACTCAATGGGATTTTGAGTCGCGATAACGAAGAAATGCTCGTCCAAGGGGCGGCGCACGCGGTCCAGGCTCACCTGGCCCTCGGCCATGGCTTCGAGAAGCGCTGACTGCGTCCTCGGCGAAGCGCGGTTGATCTCGTCCGCCAGAAGAATATTGGTGAAAACAGGTCCCTGGTGAAACTCGAAGGCCTGGGCCTTCTGGTTGTAGATCGAGACGCCGAGAATATCTGCTGGAAGCAGATCCGGCGTGAACTGGATTCGCTGGAAAGTCGCGTCGATGGAGACGGCAAGCGCCTTGGCCAGGGTGGTCTTCCCGGTTCCGGGCACATCCTCCAGCAGCACGTGACCCCCGGACGCGAATGCGGCCAGCAGCCGCCGTATGGCGCCGGTCTGGCCGCGGATTACCCGCTCGATGTTGGCCGAGATCGCGGCGAAAATCACCTCCGGCGATTGCTTTCCGATTTGCGGCTCGACAGCGGACATCTGGATAAAAAGATCGATATGACAGCGGATTCCAGGGACGCGGCGTTCCTCGGGGAGCCTACCCCCCCCACTCTCTCCAGCTATCGGAACAGGCGTCTACCTACAAAAACTTAGCACCCGTGACCCGCCGGCGCACGCGCGTTTGCGCGGTTCGCTATTTCGGGACGACGCCAACCGGCGCGGTTGCTACTATGTTTTTTATAATCAGGAGATGTCAGAAATCGCCGGCTCGGTAAATTTCTCGGGGCGCCGGCCGTTCCCGGCGGACAAGCCCCATGGCCCGTATACTTCTATGCGCGACATAATCGTTGCCGGAATTAAGAGTATCGATGAGTCCGGCGCCGCCGACGAAGACGAGCGATTCAGCGATCACGATCTCAACCGGCCGCCGGATGAGCCCCGCAACCTTCGACAGGCGGCTGTGCTGGTGCCTCTGGTCGAACACCCGGAGGGGCTGAGCGTATTGCTCACCCAGCGCACCGATCATCTCCACGACCACGCGGGTCAAATAAGCTTTCCCGGCGGACGCGTCGAACCGCAGGATAAAGGCGTCGTTGACGCTGCGCTTCGGGAGACCGAGGAAGAGATCGGACTTTCCGAAAAGTTTATCGATGTGGTGGGATATCTGGACAACTACGAAACCGTAACCGGCTACCTCATAACCCCGGTGGTGGGCTTCGTGACCCCCGGCTTTTCCCTGACAATCGATGACTTCGAGGTGGCCGACGCCTTCGAGGTCCCGCTGAAATTTCTGCTCAACCCGGAAAACCAACAGATCCACATGCGCATGCGCCACGGCTCCAAGCGCAGGTACTACGTATTCGAGTACGAAGACCGCTACATCTGGGGCGCCACTGCGGGCATGCTGATGAACCTCTATCGCCGCATAGCGGCGCTGTCCGAACCTTATTCAGACGCCTGAAGACCAATCGCCCTAAGTTGGTGCAACGCCATCTGGGCCTTGTTCCAAGGCAAGCGCGCCTTTAAGCTGGCTCCGATCCGACCGATGGCGGCGCTGCGTCAGAGCGATATTGCGCCGAGCCGGGCGGAAAATTCCTCAATCTCACCGTGATTCCGAGGTATACGGAGAGAGCCAAAACAAGAAATTCAACGGGAGAAATCAAGCAGATGAAACGCAGAAAACTACTCAAAGGCGCCGCAGGTGCGGCTGCAGGAACGGCCGCGGCCAGCGTAGCGTTTCCTGCGATCGCTCAGCAGCGCATCGAAATCGTCATGGTCACCACCTGGCCGCGGGATTTTCCCGGTCTGGGCACCGGCGCGCAGCGGGTCGCCAAACGTCTGTCCGACATGACAAACGGCCGTTTTCAGGTTCAGTACTTCGCCAGCGGCGAGCGGGTCAAAGCGTTCGACTCCTTCGACGAGGTGGCCTCCGGCAACGCGCAGATGTACCACGCCGCGGACTACTACTGGAAAGGCAAGCATCCCGGCTGGGCGTATTACACGGCGGTGCCCTTTGGTCTGACCTACACCGAGTTCAACGCCTGGGTCCACTGGGGCGGCGGCCAGCAGCTTTGGGACCAGCTCGCCGCGGATTACGGTCTCAAGTGCATCGCCTGCGGCAACACCGGGGTGCAGATGGGCGGCTGGTTCCGCAAGGAGATGCGATCGCCTAATGACTTCAAGGGCCTGAAGATGCGTATCCCGGGTCTCGGCGGCGACGTCATCGCCAAGCTGGGCGCATCCCAGGTGTCACTTCCCGGCAGCCAGATTTACGAGAACCTGGTCTCCGGCGCCATCGACGCCACCGAGTGGGTGGGCCCCTGGAACGACGGCTTCATGAAGTTCTACGAGGCGGCCAAGTACTATTACTACCCCGGCTTTCACGAGCCGGGCTCGGCGCTGTCCCTCGGCATCAACAAGAAGTTCTGGGATGGGCTTTCGAAATCCGATCAGCACATCATCGAGGCCGCCGCCTTGATGGAGAACGACGTCATGATGGCGGAGTTCAACGCCAAGAACGGCGAGTCGCTGGCCAAGCTGCTGAAGGAGCAGGGCGTCCAGCTGCGTCGCTTCAACGATGACATCTACGATGCCTTCGGAGATGCGGCGGCGGAAGTTTTCGAGGAGGTCCGCTCGCACAGCGAGCTGGCCAGGAAGATCCACGACAGCTTCGCGAGGTCGCGTCAGGACGTCGGCGCCTGGGCGAAAATCGCCGACCAGGCCTACGTCGAACAGCGTAACCGCGTGCTCAAGATCTAGCTGGGTCTCGAGTTGTAGGCTGAAACCGGAAAGGCGGAGCCTTAAAGGCTCCGCCTTTCGGCTCGGACGGGCGTCGATGACGAACGTACCGCGCCGTAACCGAATAAAAATCGAAAAAAAACTTCGACCCTATCTTAAGGTTCGGATCAACCGGAACGCTGAGCCTGGATCATGAGTGATGACCACCACGGAAGCGGTTGAACCGTTAAGCGAACCAGCGTCCGGGCAGCCTGCAAAAAGGCCCCGGGGTGGACCAGGCGCGATTTCGGCTCGCGCGTTTGCCGGCGCTGTTGTCGCGGTGACGCTGGTCTTCCTGCTCAACAATCATCTGACCTACTGGGTCGATTGGCCCGGCGTTCCCGTATTCCTCTCTCACCAGGGCTGGTTCGGCTCGGCCCCGCTGCAGTTGCCGCTGGAGGGCGGGGCAATCGCGCTCGGATGGCTGCAGTTCCTGAGCTATCCCGTCGCGGTTATCGCGGTCATTTCTGTGGTTATGCTCACGCCCGGTCGGGCACTTCGCGCCGATGCGGATCGACTGTCAGCGCTCGCGGCCTATGTCGTGCGCTCGGCGTTCTGGGCCGTGCTCATCGTCGGCATTGCCGACGTCGCCATCTCATTTCTTCGGGTCGAAGGATTTCTGGAAGCGTGGGTCGGAGCCGAGCTGACTACCCAGCTGGGGCGCCCCAGCTTCCGCGGCACCTACGTCCACTGGCCGCTGATCCTCGTCAGCTTCGTGGTGGCGTTTTTTGTCCGGGGATTGGGTTTCACCTGGCTTGCTCTGCTGGTGGTGGCGGCCGAATTCCAGATTGTTATTTCACGTTTCGTTTTTTCGTACGAGCAGGGATTCATGGGCGACCTGGTTCGATTCTGGTACGCGGCCTTGTTTCTGTTCGCGAGCGCCCACGCCCTTATCGACGACGGTCACGTGCGCGTGGACGTGCTCTACGCGCACTTCAGCCAGCGGGGAAAGGCGTGGACCAACGCCCTGGGCTCGGTGCTGCTGGGCATCCCACTTTGCTGGGTGATCCTGACCCAGGGCCTTTGGAGCAAAGGCAGCAGCCTCAACAGTCCGCTGTTGAGCTTCGAAATTTCCCAGAGCGGCTTCGGCATGTACACCAAGTACATGATGGCGGGCTTTCTGGTGGTCTTCGCCCTCTCGATGACCATCCAGTTCGCCGGTTATTTTCTCGACGCGGTTGCCGATCTGCGCGGAGAGCCGGGGCATAAGGAAGGCCACGGCGACGTAGGACTTGTGCTTCATCGCTGAGGCGATAACGCAAGCCGCCGGTAAGTAAACAAATGGAACTCCTTTTTCTCGCGGTTCTGATCCTGCTCATGGTAGCGGCGCTGACGTCGGGTTTTCCGGTGGCGTTTGCCCTGCCGGGCTCGGCCATCGGCGCCATCGGACTGGCCGCACTTTGCGGCTGGCTGTTCGCGGGCGACGCGAGCGCCTATTTCGCCCAGGGTGGTCCGATTGAATGGCTGAGCGCCGGCGTCACCAATTTCCGCAGTCTCTACTGGGACGTAGAGCGGGATACGCTGATAGCGATCCCGCTGTTCGTCTTCATGGGAATCATGCTGCAGCGCTCGAAGGTGGCCGAGGATTTGCTGGTCACCATGGCGCAGCTTTTCGGTCCCATTCCGGGCGGGCTAGGGATCTCGGTTGTATTCGTGGGCGCGCTGCTAGCCGCCACCACCGGTATCGTCGGCGCCACCGTCATCGCCATGGGACTCATTTCGCTGCCGGCGATGCTGCGCAACAACTACTCCAAGCCGCTGGCGACCGGC
This sequence comes from Gammaproteobacteria bacterium, assembly GCA_041589735.1. Classification (GTDB taxonomy): domain Bacteria; phylum Pseudomonadota; class Gammaproteobacteria; order HK1; family HK1; genus CAMYJH01. The sequence continues at coordinate 5,615 of JBFHVA010000034.1, forward strand.
ACCATCTGCGCATCGGGCACGCTGGGACAGATCATTCCGCCTTCCATCGTGCTCATCATCCTCGCCGACCAGCTGGCGAGCGCCGCCGACCAGGCGAGCACCGCGCGCAAAGCGGACTACAGGGCGGCGACGGGCGAGTTCTCGATGCCCTCGGAATTCGACATCGTCTCGGCGAGCGCCGGCGACATGTTCATGGGCGCGTTCATCCCGGGGCTCGTGCTGGTCGCAATCTACATGCTGTACATCTTGGTGACCGCCATCTTGCGCCCCAAGACCGCGCCGCCGGTGCATTACGCGGGTAAATACGATCGGCAGTTCGCGATCAGTGTTTTTCTCGCCCTGGTACCGCCGCTGACTCTGATCTTTGCCGTGCTCGGCTCCATCGTGCTCGGAATCGCGACCGTCAATCAGGCGGGTGCCATCGGCGCTGTTGGCGCCATGATCATGGCCGGCTACCGGCTTTCCTCCGGAAAACGTCACGCCTATACGCCGGCGACGCTTGCGGTGGCGTCTATCGTGCTGATTTTCGTAGTTCTGGGATTTTTCGAAATCAACGTCAAAAACGTACGCGGCACCAAGGATGCGATCGGCGTCGCGCTGGCCGCCATTGCGGTGACCGGTCTTCTGATCGCCGTGGTCTGGAGCGGCTGGCGCACGTACAAGATCGAAGACACTTTAAACGGGGTGATGTTGGAAACGGCCAAGACGACATCGATGGTGTTCATCATCCTCATTGGCGCGGCCATGCTGACCTCTGCCTTCCGCGGATTCGGCGGCGAGGAGCTGGTGAAACATTTCCTTACCGGATTGCCCGGCGGCTTCTGGACCCAGTTCATCGTCGTCATGCTGGTCATATTCCTGCTCGGCTTCTTTCTCGACTTCATCGAGATCGCGGTGGTGGTGGTGCCCATCGTCGCGCCGATCCTGCTGATGGACCCGGCGGCCAACATTACCGCTGTTTGGCTGGGAGTGATGGTCGGGCTCAATATTCAGACCTCGTTTCTAACCCCACCCTTCGGCTTCGCGCTGTTTTATCTTCGCGGCGTCGCGCCACCGGACGTAAAGACGCTTCAAATCTATCGCGGCGCGGCGGCGTTCATTCTGCTGCAACTGGCGGGCCTTGCGGTCGCGGGAACTTTCCCGAGTCTGGTGAATTACCTGCCGAATCGAGTCTATTTGACCTCGGAGACAGCGCCGCCGCCGCAAAATCCGCGATTACAGGAGTGCCTGGAAGAATTTCTTTTCGAGTACTACGACGAAAACGGCGACAAACTGCGGGTAGCCGTTGACAAGATACGTGGCGTGGATTTGAGCTACCTGCCCGAAGCGACGCGAGCGGAGCTTGAGCAAAGCTACGACAAGGTGCTGGCGACCTTCGGCCTGGTGGAGGAAGTGCGTAAAGCGGCGGCGGCCGTCGCCAAGTACAGCCCTGAATATCGTCCCGTGCACTTCGAGGTTCGTTCGATACAGTCAAGGATGAGGAAAATAGACAGCGATCTCGAAGAGCTCGAGAAAGAACGCGTGCGCCTTATTCGCAGCGATGACCCGCCCGAAGATCGCATCGAGGCGCTGAAGGATAAGATTGAGGAAGTGAAGCAAGACAAAATCGCGCTGGAAGAAAGCATTCCCAAGGACTGGGATCAGAAACGCAAGGCCTACGTCGAGATTGCCAACGCCGAGAAACGGGCCCGGGCCACCTACCGCCGTAACGTCGATACGGCGTACGAACCGGTCAACAAGATCCTCACCCAGCTGGCGCAGCAGCAACAGCTCGCCGCGGCGGAGTCTCAAATTAACGATCTAGACTCCGTCATCGACGAGCAGTCACCGGAGCAGGCGACGGAAGCGATCAAGGAGGTCGAACGGGTGCTGAACGAAATCGACGGCACCTATGACATCGTTTCGCCCCTGTCCAAAGCCCGGCGCGAATTCAGGGTGAGGGAAGGCGAGCAGCCGGACCGGGCCAGCGCCGCGGAGAGACTGGCGGAGGCCAAGGCGCACTTCGCGGCCGAGACGGCCTGGCGCCAACGGGCGGCCCGGGAACTCGCGCCCGAGCTCAAGAAATACGAAAAAACGCTGGCCAGGTCCGTGGGACTGAGGCTTCAGAAGCGCTTGACCACGGCCCAGGCGGAAGAGACCGCCGAGTGCCTGGCGGTCCACCGCGACATCTCCCTCAATTTCTAAACCCGGGCCCGTTACAGCCGGAAGACACCGGCCGGGGCGCGGTTGCCGCCGGCTATGTGGCCAGGCTCAAATTCGTCAGCGTCCAGCACCGCCCGAATCCAAAGCTGAAGGTCCGTAGGAAAAATGTTGCATCGCACCAAACAATTTGATATGGTGCGCCGCACAAACAGCTTACAAGGGCTTTTACGGAGGCTAACCCCATGAAGAATGTAGAGATTTTCGAGCAGGCGGACCGGATTATGGCGCCGGTACGGGCGATGAACGAAGTGGCGGTCGAGCAGACCGAGAAACTGGTCAAGCTGCAGGCCGGTGCGTTCCAAACCTATGCCAAGCTGGCCATCGAACACTGGCGCGACGCGCTCAACGTCAAGGACGCGGAAGGCGTGAAGGACTTCATGTCCAAGCACCGCTCCTACGTCGAGACCGTAACCGAGAAGGCGTCCAAGGATGCCAACGCGGTGATGGAGCTCAGCAACGACTACGTCTCCGAGGTTCAGAAGATCCTCAGGGACAGCGCTGCCAAAGTGGGCGCTTCCAAGGCTGCCTAAACGGCACCCGCGAGATACCAAGCCGCGGCTTCGGCAACGAGGCCGCGGTTTTTTTTATGCCTGCTTGAAAGGCTGAAATGTCGGCTCAAAGCGTCGAGCACAAATGTCCGCCATCGACCACGATGGTGCTGCCGGTCATGTAGGCGGACGCGTCCGAGGCGAGCAGCAGCAGGGCGCCGTCCAGATCGCCGGGATCGCCCACCCGGCGCTGGGGGATGCGCTTCACCATCGCCTCGCCCTGGGGTGAGTGGAAAAATTCCCGATTCATTTCGGTGGCGAAATAACCCGGCGCAATCGCGTTGACCCGAATCCGGTGACGCGCCAGCTCCAGCGCCATTGCCCGAGTGAGCTGAACCAGACCGGCCTTGGAGGCGGCGTAAGGACTCACTCCGCCGGCGACGCGGAAGGCCAGAATCGAAGCGATATTGATGATGCTGCCGCCGGCGTCCGCGGCCACCATCCCTCTTCCCGCAGTCTGGGCGACCCGCCAGGCGCCTTTGAGATTGGTGTCCAGAATCTGGTCCCAGCTGGCTTCGTTCACGTCCAGGGCACGCTGGGCGCCGGCGACGCCGGAGTTGTTCACCACGATCGTGACCTCCCCCAGCCGTGAGCGGGCGGTCTCGAATGCCTTCTCGACCGAGCCCGTTTCGCGCACGTCCATGGACAGCGCAACCCCCTCGCCGCCGGCGGCGCGGATTTCTTTCACCGCCTGCTGAAGGCGGTCCATGTTCCGGGCGCAAAGCGCCACCCGCGCGCCTGCGCGCGCCAGGGTCGCGGCGAAGTGGCGACCGAGACCGCTGGAGGCGCCGGTGACCAGGGCGATCCGTCCTTCGAGAGAAAAAATCTCCGCCGACATCCGAACCGGGCTCAATAACCGACCGCTGCGCCGTCCGCCCGGGGTTCGCTGGCGGCAACATAGACCCCGTTCTCACGCCGCTCGATGATCTGCCCGCGACCGAAGGAGTAGGAGTTCGGCGCTATCAGCACTCGGTGGCCCCGGGCTTCCAGCTCGGTAATTACGCTCGGGTCGGCCCCGGGTTCGACGTTTATCTGGAGTCCGTCGCCGATCCGCCAGCGCGGCGCGTCCAGCACCGCCTGGGGGTTGAGGTCGTGGTCGAGCAAGCTGGAGACCACCTGCAGGTGGCCCTGGGGCTGCATTTCCCCGGCCATCACCCCGAAGGGCCCCACGGCGTCGCCGTTTCGGGTCAGGAATCCCGGCAGGATGGTATGCCGCGGCCGTTTCCCCCCGGCCGCCTCGTTTCGGTGTCCCGGCTCCAGGGTGAAACCGGCGCCGCGGTTTTGGAGTGAAATTCCGGTTTCGGGAACCACCACGCCGCTGCCGAAGCCCATATAGTTGGACTGAATGAAGCTGACCATCATGCCGTTTCGATCGGCGGTGCATAGATACACCGTGCCCCCGTTGGGCGGACGCCCGGCTTCCGGCAGTCGTGCCTCATTTCCGATTAGAGCGCGGCGCGAAGCGATGTAGCCATCGTCCAGCAGCCCGTTGACCGGCACCTCGGCCCGATCCGGATCGGCGACGTAGCGGTAAGCGTCGGCAAAACCGAGCTTCATGGCCTCGATTTGCAAATGCCACAAAGACGCGCTGGCGTGATCGTGTTCGTGTAGATCCATCTCCTCGAGAATGCCGAGCGCGATCAGGGCTGCGATGCCCTGACCGTTTGGAGGTATTTCCCACACCCGGCAGTCGCCGTAGCCAATGGAGATGGGCTCGACCCACTCACTGCGGTGCGCCGCCATGTCGTCGGCCGTCAGATCTCCGCCCGAAGCCTTGGCGTATTCGGTAATGTGCTCGGCTACCTTGCCTTCATAGAAATCGCGTAGGCCCCGCTCCGCCAGAGTTTTCAGCGTCCAGGCGTGGCCGGCGCTGAAAAAGCGCTCGCCCGCCTGTGGCGCCCGACCCTTCGGAGCAAAGGTTTGGCGCCAGCCGTCGAATTCGGGCCGGTTGGGCACCAGGAACAGGGAGGTGGCTTCGTTCCACAGGTGGGCAATCACCGGCGATACCGGAAACCCGGATTCGGCGTATCCGATCGCGGGCCCAAGGAGTTCGCTCATCTCGAGACGGCCGAAGCGTTGGTGCAGGTCCTCCCACGCGGCCGGCGCGCCGGGAACGGTGACGCTGGACCAGCCGCGCTCGGGCACGCTGTCGAAACCCTGCTCTCTCAAGGACCCGGCGCTGGACGCGCGCGGCCAGCGGCCGGACGCGTTGAGGCCGTGAAGCTTTTCTCCGTCCCACACGATGGCAAAGGCGTCGCTGCCAATGCCGTTGGAGGTGGGCTCGAGTACGGCGAGCGCTGCTGCCGTCGCGATGGCGGCGTCCACCGCGCTGCCGCCGTTTTGCAGCGCCGTAAGTCCCGCCTGCGCGGCCAGCGGTTGACTGGTGGCAACCGCGCCGTTGTCTGCCAGCACGGGCATGCGCCTGGAGGCGTAGGGGTAGTGACTCAGGTTCATCTGTTTTCTGCCTTATTCGAAGCGGCAAAACCTACCGTTAAAGACGGGCGCGCACCAGCGGTCACTCTGCCGCGTGAACCGTTTGATAACAAGCGGGACTCGTTAACGGCGCGAGGCAAACAAACGGGTTCCATGGACCGTAATGTTGGTCGGCGTGCGTAGTCACGGCCGGTGGGCGTTTCAGTCGCCTTCTATACTTTTCTCAACGGATATCCGCCGGAGCCCCGCTTGAGTTCGACGCTCAACAAAACGCTTTTGTCTGCCGTCTGGCTGACATTTGCCTGGTTACCGCTGGCAGCATCGTCGGCGCCTAACGATCTAGTTCTAGTGCTGGATAACTCCGGCAGCATGAAAAAAAACGACCCCGATTTCTTGACCGGGGTGGCGGTGCGGAAATTTTTTGACGAACTCAGCAGCGACAGCAGGATCGCCATATTGGTTTTCGATCAAGGCGCGCGATTGGTGATGCCGCTGACGCAAATCGACGAAGCAAGCCGCGCGAATTTCGCGCGCAGTCTCGACCAGATCAAATATAACGGCCTGTATACGGACAGTCCGGCCGCCATCGAGCGCGCCATCTATGAGCTCAGGATGAACGCCAGACCCGAGGCGTATCGGTCCATCGTTTTCATGACTGACGGCATCGTCGACACGGGCAACGAGGCCATGGACGCGGAGAAGTCCGACTGGCTGCGAAACGATCTCGCTGCAGAGGCAGCGGAGCTAGGGATCCGAATATTCGGCATTGCGTTCACTGACAACGCCGACTTTCTGTTAATCCAGTCGCTTTCGAAACGAACCTCCGGAAAATATTTTCGGGCCTACAGCGCTGCCGATATCGACGGTGTGTTCCGGCGCGTCACCGAAGAGCTGGCAAGAGCAAAATTCCCCGCCGCCGAATCGACGCCTGCGCTCGACCGGCTGGCAGCGGAAACTGCCCCCGAAGTGCTGGCGGAGCCCGAGCCGCTGCCGGCTCTGGAGCTTCCTGAGGCGGCGCCGCTTTTCTCCAACGCGCAGCAGGATCCGGAATCGCCCGATGCAAAAATGTTGGATCCGCCGGCGGTACTGCCCACGCTTGAAGACATCGGTGCGGCGGAGGCGGCGGCGCTGCCGATGCTCACGGAGGAAACAACCGGGCTCGAAACCCCGGATGCTTCGGAACCAGTGCAACAAATCGCACAAGCCGAAAAGCACGCCGGCACCGCGACGCCAGCGGAATCACCGGAAGCCGAACGGGCTGAAGCCTCGAACGGGGTGCAGACAATACCGTCTGCGGCCGCGGAAAAATATGAAAGGCCTGGAGAAATCGTCCTTCCCGCGTGGCTTGTGGCCCTGGTCACTGCCGGCTTCGCAGGCGTGGTTTTGGTCGTGGTGATGATTCAGTTCCTGCGTCGCAGGCACGCCGACACGGCTGCCGCTCCGGATCAGATCCCCAAGGCGTTTCTAAACGACATTGGCGGAATCAGCGAGCAGCCAAGCTACGAGCTCGGCGAATCCCTAACCGTAGTGGGTCGTATCAAGGGCAGCGACGCCGACCACATCAATTACGTCGTCATCCCAGAGCCCACCGTGGGACGCAGGCATGCTTTGATCGACTTCAAAAATCATTGTTTCTGGATCGCCGACCAGAACAGCCTCAACGGTACCTTCATTAATAATAAGAGAATCGAGAGCGACACCCGCCTGAAGCACGGCGATCGCATTCGATTTCACACGCACGAGTTCGAGTTTCTTTTGCTCGACATGTTTGAAACCAACCGCACCATGATGAGCCAGGCTGCGTTCGGCGACTCGTCGCGGGCGGTAGACGGAGGCAATCGCGTCGAGTCTCCGGCGGCGGGAGACTCGGGCAAAGTAGCCGCTGTGTTTAAAGGAAACTAGCCTGCTTCTCGAGCAGTAAAAACGCGTCGGCGCTTTGAGCCCGCCGCTTATTTTCCGGGACCCGAGATTTCACTTTCTACCCGTCGCTTCGCGACCCCGTAGAAAACGCCATGAGGTTCTGGATTCCCGTTGGCTTTGTTCCCATGCTCCCCGCTTTCAGCGCCCTGTCCCTCCCCCATCGAGGGGGAGGGAACCTTGTGCTCGACACGCGTTTTCAAGGTCCGCGCTGCAATGCCGGTCTCAAATTCGTCAATCAAGGTCACTTTCCCCGCTGGGGGCAACCGGGTAGGATCGGACACGCTAACAAGTTGATTGAATTGACCCCGGAATGCGCGGGCGAAGTCTGCCCGGGCATACGAATAAGAGTCATGCACACCTTAAGCTACGGAGGAGCCCCATGAGAACGCTCATAAAGACCTTTACGGCCGCCATTTTTGGAGCGGTCGCGCTCGCTTTGGCGGTTGCCGGACCCGCCCAGGCCAAAGTCGAGGGAGACACCATCATCCTTGGTTCGGCCATTTCGCTCACCGGCAAGTACTCCACCAACGGTATCCATGCCAAGAATGGTTACGACCTCGCCGTCGAGCGCATCAACGCCATGGGAGGCGTCGACGTAGGTGGAAAAACCTACAAGCTTCGCGTCGTTTACTATGACGATGAATCGACTCCGGCCCGCGGCGCCCAGCTCGCCGAACGTCTGATCAAGCAGGACGGCGTCAAGTACATGCTCGGCCCGTACAGCTCCGGTCTCACCAAGGCAGTGGCGCCGGTGACCGAGAAGTACAAGGTCCCGATGGTTGAAGCCGAGGGCGCCTCGCGCTCACTGTTCACCCAGGGATATCGCTACCTGTTTGCGGTGCTGTCAACGTCCGAGCAGTACCTGGCGAGCTCCATCGCGCTGGCCGCAGAAATCGCCGAGAGAGAAGGCCGCAAACCATCCGAGGTCAAGGTGGCGATGGCATTCGAGAACGATCCTTTCTCCCTGGACGTGCGCGCCGGCGTAATCGACGATGCCAACAAGTACGGCATGAACATCGTCATCGACGACAAGCTTCCGCGCGATCTCTCCGACATGTCCGCGACGCTGACCAAGGTCAAGGCCGTGAAGCCCGACATCCTGGTCGTATCGGGCCACTCCAAGGGTGCGGCGACTGCGGCGCGGCAGATCAAAGAAATGCAGATCGACGTGCCCATGATTGCCGTCACGCATTGTGAAGCGGCCAAGATCGTGGAGAAGTTCGGCGAGTCAACCAACGGATTCCTTTGCCCGACACAGTGGGCCGAGACACTGTCGTACAGCGACAAGTATTTTGGAACCGCCGCCGAATACGACGCGCTGTTCAAGAAGACCTTCCAGGATTACAAGAACGTGCCGTATCAGGCCGCTCAAGCCTCGGCGGCAGTGATGGTATGGAAGGATGCATTCGAACGCGCCAACTCATTCGACACCGAAAAGTTGCGCGACGCCCTGGCTGCCACCGACATGGATACGTTCTATGGAAGGATTAAGTTCTCGGAGGCAGGCAACAACATTGCCAAGCCGATGGTGCTTCGCCAGATCCAGAACGGCCAGTTCAATGTGGTGGCTCCGTCTAAGTGGGCATCGCACGCCGTTCAATACCCGCGCAAGGTCAATTAGAACGCGGTAGCTGAGTAACGCCTGGCTGCCCCTGCCGCGAGGCTGGGGCAGCCCTTTACTTCGGGCTGGCGCACGGGGGTCCTCAATGTTGGACAATCTCAGTCTTTTGATTCAGGCGCCGCTGCTCAACATCCAGCTGCTCCTGGACGGATTGCTCATCGGCGCCATATTCGCGCTGGCGGCTTACGGGCTGGCGCTGGTGTGGGGCGTGATGAACGTCAAGAACCTCGCCCAGGGGGACTTCGTGATAATGGGTGGGTACGTCGGCTACTGGTTCAGCAAGAACGACATTCATCCTTTTTTCGCCCTGCCGGTTGCGATCGTCTTGATGTTCGCTTTCGGATGGCTTTGTTACGTCACGATCATCCGCCGCGTCATTGGCAGGGACATCTTCACCTCCCTGCTGGCTACATTTGGACTCGCTCTGGTGCTTCAGCAGGCCCTGAACCTCATCTTCGGATCCGACGTGCAAACGGCAGAGGCCGGATTTCAGACACGATTCTTCTTCGACGGGCAGGTCACGGTTGCTGACACCAAATTCATCGCTCTAATTCTGGCTGGCGCCCTCGCCGCCTGTGTAGTTTTGTTCATGAAGAGAAGCCGAATGGGCAAGGCAATACGCGCCACCGCCCAGGATGCCCGCGCGGCGCGGGTCCTGGGCGTGAACACCGACCGGGTTTATGCCTTCACCTTCGCCCTGAATTCCGCAATCTGCGGAGCTGCCGGTGTGCTGGTGGCGATGATCTGGGTGATCCAGCCTTATTACGGAATCGTTCACTCCATCCGCTCCTTCATCATCGTTGTGTTCGCGGGGCTAGGTAACCTGGCCGGCGTGATCTTCGGCGCGCTGTTCCTCGGCTCTGCAGAACAGTTCTCCGCCTTCGTGTTCGGCGCCGAGTTCCAGGTCGCCTCGGTAGTTTGCCTGCTCGTCCTGGTGCTGATCTATCGTCAGATTCAGTCGGCGCGCCACCGACAGGTCGTCGAGTAGTTTCGTGAAACCATCAGTCATCGCCCTCTACGTGGGCATTACCCTCGCCGGAATCGCGGCGCCGCTGGTATTTCCAAACTACACGTTTCAGATCGCCGTTCTGTGGATGATGATTCTGTTCGCGCTGACCTGGGACATCATGGGCGGACAGATGGGCTACAACTCGCTGGGCAACATCTTCTTTTTCGGTGCGGGCATGTATATCAGCGCGGTGGTGCAGATCGCGCAGTTCGCCCCGGTTGGCGAATACACCGCCGCCTTCGGCGCCTACCAGGTCGAGTTCACCGAAGCCGAGTACTTCCGCGGCCTGTTCTTCGGCATCATTGCCGCCGGCATCGGGGCAATTGTTTGCGCGGTAATTCTAGGCGCCTGCGTTTTCGGGCTGCGCGGACCCTATTTCGCCATCGGCACGCTCGGACTTGCGCTTGCCGCGGCGGAGCTCGTCGGCGGATGGGAGTGGGTCGGCGGCGGCGGAGGCATCTCGATGCCGGTTTATCCGGGGGGCCCGGACGTGCGCTCGAAGTTCTTCTATTACATCGTCTTCGTGCTCGCGATCTCCACCTTCGGCTTTCTTCGCTGGCTCTACACCACGCGTTTCGGACTTGCGATCAACGCCATACGCGACAATGAAAGCAAGGCGGAAGCCATGGGGATCCATACCAAGCGCTATAAGACCGCTGCCTGGAGCATCGCCGCGTTTTTTCTCGGCATGGTGGGTGCAGTATTCGGCAACATGGTGGGCTTCATCGAGCCGCTGGAGGTCGCCTTCCCCACAATCACATTCGGAATCTTCATGGTCGCCATGTCGCTGCTCGGCGGAAAAGGCACGCTTTGGGGACCGGTGCTTGGCGCGACCCTGTTTCACGTTATCAAGGAACTCACCTGGACCTATCTGCTCGGATGGCAGTGGGTCGCGCTCGGCGCCATTATCGTCGTCAACGTAGTCTTCTTTCAGCAGGGAATCCTCGGCTGGGCTCAGGACCGGTGGCCGGAAAAATTCGGTGTCATCGTCGATCCCGAGCGGCAAAAAGCCGAAGCAGGAGCCGGCGGGGCGCAGGAGGCGGCAAGATGACGACGCTCATCGATGTGCGCAACGTTTCCAAGACATTCGGCGGCGTGGTGGCCAATCAAGATATCAGCCTCAAGGTTGCGGAAGGCGGGATCACCGGCCTCATCGGCCCAAACGGCTCAGGCAAAACGACGCTGTTCAATTCCATCGTCGGCGAACATCCCATCGATTCAGGCTCCATCGTGTTTCAGGGAAAAGAGATCACCACGCTGACAGTTCAGAAAATCGCGCGCCTCGGTTTGCTGCGCACTTTCCAGCAGACCCATATTTACAAGAACATGAACTGCATTCAGAACATGCTGATCTCGGTTCCCCACAGAACCGAGCGGTATACGGACATGTTCCGACCCTATCAGCGAAATGTGTATGAGCGGGTCGACGAGCTGCTCGAGTTCGTCGGTCTTTACAGCAAGCGCAAGCTTCAGGCCGGGGATCTTTCATTCGGTCAACAAAAACTGCTCGAGTTCGCGATGGCGCTGATGAACGATCCCAAAGTGCTTTTGCTCGACGAACCGACTGCAGGCATCAACCCGACCTTGATCAACGGACTCATCGATCGACTCAAGCGGGCAAATCAGGAGCTCGGTATCACCCTCTTCGTTATCGAGCACAACATGCGCGTCATCATGAACCTTGCCGAGCATATCTACTGCCTGGCACATGGAGAACTTCTGGCCGAGGGCAGCCCCGAAGAAATTCAAACCGATCAGCGCGTGATCGACGCTTATCTCGGAGCTCACTGATGGCGGAAGAGAGAAACGGCTCGGCGCACTCCCGCTCCCGCGGCTATCACGGCGGAGGCGTAGAGACCGTCATCTCGGTGGACGACGTTCAGCGTCAGGCCGAGGAGATGATGAAGTCCGAGCTCACCGTGGAAGAGCTCGACGCGCTGGTCGAGGGAAAGACTTTCGTCAGCATCGACGGCCTGAACGCCGGCTACGGCAAGATGCAGATCCTGCACAATCTCAATCTCAGGGTCGGATCGGGACAATCCCTTTGCCTCATCGGACCAAACGGTGCCGGCAAGTCCACAATCCTGCACTCCATTTTCGGATTCACGAACATTTACGCCGGCAGCATTACTGTCAACGGCATGGACGTCACCCGGCTGTCTTCCAACGAGAAGCTCAAGCACGCGGGAATCGCCTACATCCTCCAGGACAAGTCGGTGTTTCCCGGCATGACGGTGGAAGAGAACCTGATCATGGGCGGCTACCTGATGGACACCCAGAACGACGCCAAGGCGGCGGCGGAGAAGATATTCGCCAAGTATTCCCGTCTCGCCGATCGTCGCAATCACGCCGCAGGCGTGCTTTCCGGCGGAGAACGCCGGCTGCTGGAGATCTCACGCGCGCTGGTGATGGAGCCGGACGTGCTGCTGGTGGACGAGCCTTCCATCGGCCTCGAGCCGAGGTTCATCGACATGGTGTTCGACATCCTCGACGACCTGCAGCACAACGAAGGCAAGACCATCATCATGGTGGAGCAGAACGCCAAGCGCGGCCTCGAGTTCGCTGACGTGGGCTACGTGCTGGTTTCCGGCGTGGTCGCGATCGCCGGCAAGGGTGACGAGCTGCTGGAAAACCCCGAGGTGGGACGCCTTTTCCTGGGCGGCTGAGACGTCCGCCCCTTCGCCCGTTCCTGGGTCCCCAGGCGCCGTGCGTCCTCGGTGGTAGGCGCGCGGTCGTGTGCGGCCGCCTGTTACCTCCATTTCGCCCGTGACCCCTCCAAATTGTCCGGTATAATCCCCGCTTGAACCCTCAAATCCAGCTTATTTGTCGGATTGCGGTCAAATTGTCCCGGGACTATCCTCGCTTTGTATGGAGATCAGAATTAGTCGAGAGTCCGTCCGGCCCAGGCGGGCGGTCTACCTGCAGATCGCCGACCAGATCCGTGACGCGGTGGCCAGCGGCCACCTACCCGCCGGCGCCAGGCTGGAACCCATCCGCGCGCTGGCCGCTCGCCTGGGCGTCAACCGCGACACCGTGTCGCTGGCCTACGAGCTGCTGGTGCGGGAAGGGATCCTGGAGGCCACGGTGGGTCGCGGCACCTTCGTCCGCTCCGGACGAGCGTCCCGCGGCAACGGCGTCACCCCGCCGCCGTTCGCACCCCTGGTGGAGAGACTGCTTCAGCTGGAGCGCGGACGCCCCAGTTACGCCTCAGTGGACGGGGCGATTCCGCTGCATGCCCTGACTCCGGATCCGTCCCTTTATCCGCTTAGCTCGTTCCGAAAATCCCTCGACCGGGTGTTGGAAAAAAACGGCAGCGACCTGCTGGTGTACGGCGAGCACCAGGGCAATTTCGCCTTGAGGGAAGCCATCGCCGGCCGCCTGTCCGCCCACGGTTTCGACGCGAGCCCGGAACACATCGTGCTCTGCCAGGGCGCCAGTCAGGGGATTTCACTGGCCATGCGCCTGTTCGCCGAGCCGGGCGACTGGGTGGCGGTGGAAGAGCCCACCTACCACAACGTGCTTGCGGCGCTGGTGTCGCTAGGGCTGCGCGCGGCGCCCATCCCAATGACCGATGAAGGTCCGGACCTGGAGGTGTTGGAACGCACCTTGGCGCGACCTGAGGTCAAGCTGTTTTACACCATGCCGAGTTTTCACAACCCGCTCGGCACCACGACCTCCATGAGTCACCGGCGCGCCCTCGTCGATCTGGCGGCGCGACTGGGCAAACCGATCGTTGAAGACGGCTTCGAAATGGACCTGCGTTACGCCGGCGAGCGGGTTTCTCCGCTGGCGGGATTCGATCCATACGGTTTCGTGGTGCACCTGTTTTCGTTTTCCAAATCCCTTTTCCCGGGGGTTCGTATCGGCGCAGTGACCGCGCGTGGTCGCGCGGTTGACGGATTGCTGGCGCTGAAGAACGCGTCGGACTTGAGCGGCGCCATGATCCTCCAGGCAGCGGTGGCGGATTTCGTCAACAGCGGCGCCTACGATCGTCACCTATCGCGGCTCAGGGCCACGCTGCTGGAGCGACGCGATGCCATGGTCGAAGCCCTGGAGACGGTGATGCCCGACGATGCCCGATGGACCTATCCGGTTGGCGGCTACCAGCTCTGGCTCGAGCTACCGGCCGGTCTCGATACGCGCAACCTGTTTTCAGAAGCAAAACAGTCAGGGGTGCTGTTCGCGCCGGGTTATCAATTTCATCACGACGGCAGGCCGTCGAATGCCATGCGCCTGACAACGGCGCTGGCCAATTCCGATGAAATTCGCCGCGGCGTCGAGATTCTGGGCAGCGTGGTCACCCGTCACCTGCCCCACGCGCGGCAAGCGGCGCGGGATACGAGCATTCACGTGTAGGAAGTGACATGTGACATGTGATGCAAACTATAACGCAGCCCGCCGTAGGAGCGAGGTTGCTCGCGATTCCTTAAATCAGGCGCGTGTTTTGATTATCCATGAAAAAAAAATTTTAGTGATTAGATTGCAGTACGGAGTAAGACGATGAACAAGAGCAACGGTGGAAACAGTTCGACGAATGAGCGCAGCGACGCGCGATCTTTCGAAATCAAGGTCGGGCTCGCCGAGATGCTCAAGGGCGGCGTAATCATGGACGTCACCACGCCGGAACAGGCAAAAATCGCCGAAGACTCGGGCGCGGCCGCGGTCATGGCGCTGGAACGGGTACCGGCCGATATTCGAAAAGAAGGCGGCGTAGCACGCATGTGCGCCATCGAAGTCATCGAGGGCATCCAGAAAACCGTGTCGATTCCGGTGATGGCCAAGGTCCGCATCGGTCACTACATGGAAGCCCGTGTCCTCGAGGCGCTGGGTGTCGATTTCATCGACGAGAGCGAAGTGCTGACTCCAGCGGACGAAGCGCATCACATCTTGAAAAACGATTTCCGTTCACCCTTCGTCTGCGGCGCGCGGGATCTGGGCGAAGCCCTGCGCCGTATCGACGAAGGCGCGGCCATGATCCGCACCAAGGGTGAAGCCGGCAGCGGTGACATCGTGGAAGCCGTGCGTCACCTGCGCCAGGTATTCGGTGACATGCGCGCGCTGACCGTGGCGGCGCCAGAGGAACTTCCGGCGCGGGCCAAAGATCTGCGCGCTCCGCTCGAACTGGTCCGCTACGTGGCCCAGCATGGCAAGCTGCCGGTGCCGAACTTCGCCGCCGGCGGTATCGCCACGCCCGCGGACGCGGCGCTTTGCATGTCGCTGGGCGCGGAAGCTGTGTTCGTCGGATCCGGGATCTTCAAGAGCGAAGATCCGGAAGCCAGGGCACGGGCAATCGTTCGCGCCACTACCCACTGGCAGAACCCAGCGGAAGTGCTGGAAGCCTGCAAAGGCTTGCGCGCGGGCATGCACGGGCTGGCCGTGGCAAGCCTGCCGGAGGAGGAGCGGCTCGCCAGCCGAGGGTGGTAACCCGTGCACCGACGTTCACCGAGCCGTTTTATGTAAGAGATCCCGGGCGAGCCCGCGCCCACCGCGGGCTTCGACCAGCTCATCGTATCCATTAAGACAGTGAGCAAAGTTATCGGTGTCCTCACTATTCAGGGCGACTTCGATGCGCATCGAAAACTGCTCGAACGTTTAGGGGTCGCGGTGCGTCCCGTTCTATACCAACGGGATCTGGATGAAATCGACGGTCTGGTAATTCCAGGCGGTGAGAGCACGACTATCTCCAAAGGCATGCAGCGGCTCGGTCTATACGAACCGTTGCACCGACGCATAGTAGAAGGCCTTCCGGTACTCGGCACCTGCGCCGGGGCCATTCTTCTCTCCCGGGAAGTTCAGAATCACGCCGTGCCGGTGCTCGGCGTGCTCGACGTAACGGCGAAACGCAACGCGTACGGCACCCAGGTGGACTCCTTTGCCGCCACCCTGAACGGAACTTCAGACGATGACCTGAAAGGTCTGCGCTGTATTTTCATTCGCGCCCCGCAGCTGGAAAATCCGGGTCCCAAGGTAAAGGTGCTTGCCCGCGTGGACGACAAACCCGTGTTCGTTCAGCAGGGCAACGTGCTCGCCACCACCTTTCACCCCGAGCTGACAGATGACAGTCGCGTCCACGCGCGATTGCTGAACTGCACCTGAGTCCTCAAGGCCGGTGAGAAGCCGCTGAACGCGGGTTGATAATGAAGCGAACCCCGGCGGCCGATGGAAGCGAAGCGAAGAATTCTTCGCTGCCCGTCGGCGAGCAGATTCCCGATACCCAACCGGCCGACCCGCCAAGGCGTAAATCTTATCAGGGGACCTACGTGCGCCTCGTTCCCGTGGATCCCGAGAGTGACGTGGACGAGCTCTTCTCCGGCGCCCACGGAAACGCAGCCGCCGAGGCGCTTTGGACCTACATGCCCTACGGTCCCTTCGGCGACCGCGGCGCCATGAGAAGCTGGCTTGAAACTTGCGCCAGCTCCACGGACCCGTTGTTCTTCACCGTGCATGATCTCCGATCCGGGAGGCGCGTAGGCATGGTCAGCTTTCTGAATGTCGTCAGCGTAATGCGCACCATCGAGCTCGGCCACATCTGGTACCAGCCACAGGCGCAGCGAAGCAAGATCAATACCGAGTCGGTTTACCTCATGTTGTGCGAAGCCTTCGATGTGCAGAGGAGTCGCAGAGTGGAGTGGAAGTGCAACGCGCTCAACTCGCGATCCCGAGCCGCGGCGTTGCGGCTCGGCTTTTCGTTCGAAGGAATTTTTCGCCAGCACCTTATTGTCAAAGGCCGCAACAGAGACTCCGCGTGGTTTTCCATGCTGGATCGCGAATGGCCGCAGGTCCGTGCGAATATGGAGACCTGGCTCTACCGACAAGGCGCGCGATCTTCCCTGCGCGCGCTCAACGTTGGCATCGTTTCGCACAAGACGCCGGTCTGAACTTTCGCAAGCTACGCAAGCTTCTTTCTTGCCACACCCCTTTCGAACATTTACCGGGGCAGAATGGGTTAGTCTATTTGCGGCCGGAATTGGCTAATAAACGGAGAAAATCATGGCGCTTACGATTAATCAGCCGGACTTCCCGCGGCTCTCCAGCGAAGAACTCGAGCTGTGGAGCCATATACCGACTTCAATCATCAGCGACGAGCTCAACCGAACCGGAACTTTGCACTC
>JBFHVA010000035.1:0-21999 GCA_041589735.1 Gammaproteobacteria bacterium
CTTCGGGCGTGTCTTTAATAAATGCGGCGAGGTTGGTTTGCATCGTTGTTAATTTTTTAGAGGGTGCGTGTTAGAGCAATGCTCGCTGTAAGCGCGTCCCCGGGGGCGAACTCTTAATCGCTGCGCTGGGCTCTTCGCGCGCAAGCGGGCTCTTGTAGAAGTTCTCAAAATCTAGAGCGGATCCATCCCGTGATTGCCATAAACCATTACACGTCATTCCCGCGAAATCTGTTAACGCCGAAGCGCGGATGCGCGAAGGCGGTGGCGGGAATCCAGTAGAAATAATCTTCGTTAGATCCGCCCGTGCACACGGCGCACAATCTAAATTCATTTATACCTCTTCGTACATCTTCCCCGGATTGAATATCCGATCGGGATCGAACGCGCTTTTAAGCCTTCGGTGAATGTCGAGAAGTTTTGCCGGCAACGGGTGGAAAACCTGACCCGTGCGGTCGCCGCCTTTAAATAATGTGGCGTGGCCTCCGGCGTTGGAGACCACCGAGCGGATGCTGTCGCCGTCGGCGTCGCTTTTAAGCCAGCGTAGGGCCCCGCCCCAGTCCACCAGCGCTTGACCCGGCAACGCCAGCGGCGGCGCGGTGGAAGGCACCGAAAGCCGCCACAGTGGATCGGGACTATTGAAAAAACCGAGCCGCTGCTCGCGCAGATCACGCCAAAAATTATCGCCGTCCTGTCGCTCACCACCGATACGTTCGGCGGCGGTCTTAACCCCTCCGGCGGTGCCCGATAACCGCACCCGCAAGCGCTCGCCGTCGTGGCAGGCGCCGGAGATGGGTATCGGTCGCGTGGCCCAGCCGTTCATCTGTTGGATCGCTTCGGCGAAATCCATGTCGAACGCCAGAGTCAGATCCTCGGCGGGAATGGGCAGCACTTTGAGCGAGACGTCGAGCAGCACCCCGAGTGTGCCTAAGGAGCCGGTTACCAGTCGGGAGACGTCGTAGCCGGCGACATTCTTCATTACCTCGCCGCCGAACCTCAAGATCTCGCCTTTGCCGTTGACGAGCGTGACCCCGAGCACGAAGTCGCGCGCCGCGCCAGCGTAAGGTCGCCGCGGGCCGGACAGGCCGCAGGCGATGGTGCCGCCGAGTGTGGCCCCGTCGCCGAAATGAGGTGGCTCGAAGGGAAGCATCTGCCCCTTCTCTGCCAGCGTGGCCTCCACCGTGTCCAGCGTTGTGCCCGCGCGCGCTGTCAGAACCAGCTCGGAAGCCTCGTAACTGACCACCCCGCGGTGTCCAGAGACATCGAAGTCTTCAGCCTGGATCGTGCGCCCCATGAACTGTTTTGTACCACCGGCGACGATGGCCAGCGGCGTACGATCGGCAATGGCGGAATCGACGCGGGATTTAAGCTCAGCGGAGATGTCGGTGGATTCGGTCATCACAATCGTCGAGCGAAGCGATCCTTTATTCCGGCGACGCCGTATTTGCGGTAGGGGAGCCCGCCAGGCATTTTTGCTGACTGGATTCCCGCTTCCGCGGGAATGACGGGATACTTAATGTTCGGTCTTATTACGGATTTCCGAGGCACGCGTTGCGACTTGTACAGAACATGAGCACGCCACCCTGTTTAAAACCGTTCTAAATCCGGAAACGGAAGTTTGCCCTTGTGCACGTGCATCGCGCCGAACTCGGCGCAGCGGCTGAGCGTGGGCACGGCCTTGCCCGGATTCAAAAGCTCATGCTCGTCGAAGGCGTGCTTGACGGCGTGAAACTGAAGCAGCTCCGGCGAACTGAATTGCACGCACATCTGATTGATCTTCTCGATGCCGACGCCATGTTCGCCGGTGATGGTACCGCCGGCGTCGATACAAAGTTGAAGGATCTTTCCGCCCAGCTCTTCCACCCGATCGATCTCGCCTGGCACGTTGGCGTCATAAAGAATGAGTGGATGCAGGTTTCCGTCGCCGGCATGGAACACGTTCATAATGGGAAGTCCGTATTCCTTGGACATGACTTCCATGCCCGCGAGTACATTGGGCAGCTCGCGGCGTGGGATGGTGCCGTCCATGCAGTAGTAATCTGGCGATAACCGGCCGGCAGCGGGGAACGCCGCCTTGCGACCGGCCCAAAAGCGGGCGCGCTCGTCCTCGTCGCGGGCGACTCTGACCTCGGTGGCGCCGCAGTCGTTGAGCAGCGCGCGCACCTGGTCCACCTGATCGGCAACTTCCTGCTCCGTACCGTCCAGCTCGCACAGCAATATGGCCGCGGCGTCGGTGGGATAGCCCGCCTGAACGAAGTCATCGGTGGCACGAATGGCGGCATTGTCCATCATCTCCAGGCCGCCCGGAATGATGCCATCGGCGATGATGCGCCCCACCGCGGCGCCCGCTTTTTCCACGTCGTCGAAGGCCGCCAGGATCACCTTGGCGCACTCGGGCTTGGGCAACAGCTTCACCGTCACCTCCACGATGACGCCGAGCATGCCCTCGGATCCGGTCATCAGGGCAAGGAGGTCGTAGCCGGGCGCGTCCAGGCCACGGCTGCCGATGGTGATCAACTCACCCTCTACCGTGACCATCTTCAACTCGAGAATATTGTGGACGGTGAGCCCGTATTTGAGGCAGTGAAGCCCGCCGGCGTTCTCCGCCACGTTGCCACCGATGCTGCAGGCGATCTGAGACGACGGATCCGGCGCGTAGTAAAGGTCGAGATGCGCGACGCCCTCGGAAATGGCCAGGTTGCGTACCCCCGGCTGCACCCTGGCGGTACGCCCGACCGCGTCCACTTCGAGAATTCGGTTGAACTTCGCCAGGCTCAAAAGCACGCCGTTTTCCAGCGGCAGCGCGCCGCCAGAAAGCCCCGTGCCGGCGCCCCGCGCCACTACGGGCACGTTGTTCTCGTAGCAGAGCCGCATGACCGATTGCACCTGTTCCACAGTATCGGGCAGCACCGCCACCAGGGGCAGCATGTGGTAAGCGGTAAGGCCGTCGCACTCGTAGGGTCTTAGGTCCTCTTCCTCGTAGAGCACCGCGTCTGCGGGAAGGATCCCGCGCAGCATCTTCGCAAGCGTTACGCGGCTCAGGCCGTGGATGACGGCTTCGGTTTCTGTGGTCTGCATTTCGTTAACTAACGAGCGGTGGCTGCTTGGATCGGCGCCGGGAGAATTCGGCCAGGGTTCGATTCTGTGGCTTTTCTAACCGTTTCGCCAGGCGGGCAGCCGTCCACCCAGCGCCTGGGTGATTCGATCCGCGGTGTCGCACACCAGCCGGCCGAGAATTTCCACCCGCTGGTCGGTGATCCGCGCCCTCGGGCCTGAAAGAGAAATCGCCGCAATAGGAGCGCCGAGCTCGTCATGCAGGGTGGAGGCGACGCAGCGCAGCCCCACGGCGTGCTCCTCGTCGTCGAAGGCGTAGCCTAGCTTGCGCACCCGCGCGAGATCGTCTCGCAGTATCGCCCGCGCGTCGATGGTGTTGTCGGTGAATCTTTGCAGACCGCGCTGCTCCAGGATGGCGTTGACCTCGTCCTCGGGAAGCGCGGCCAGAAGCGCCTTGCCCACACCCGATGCGTGCGCGGGAACCCTCGCGCCCAGGCGCACGAACATGCGCATCATTTCCCGGCACTCCACCTGCGACAGAAACACCAGCTCGCCCTCGTCGAGAATGCCGAGATTCACCGATTCCCCGGATTCCTCCATCAGCTGGCGCATGAAGGGCCGAGCCGTGGCGACGAAGTCGCGGTGGGCGAGAAAAGCGTTTCCAACGACGAAGGTGCGCACACCCACGAACCATAGACCGCGCTCGGGGTCGAGCTCGGCGAACCCCTGCTTTTCCAGGGTGGCCAGAAGTCTGTGGGTGGTGGAGGGGGCGAGCCTGGCGCGACGGGCCAGATCGGTTAGCGAAATGCCGCGCTCAGCCGCTGCGGCCAGGTGCTCGAGCAGGCCCAGCGCTCTGGACAGCGACTGCACCTGCCCGCTGCCCTCGCCCCCGGCGGTTTTCACCGGGCGTCCGCGTCGTCGCGAGCGGTTGGGACCGGATGTGGCGGTGGTGTCGTTCATAGCCGTGACACGCTAGAACAATTTCCTGAATGCTCTGTTTTATTGCTTCTGCCGGCGTTTCCCCGCGGTGCAAAAGCATGTTTTATTTCAATCAAATCGATTTTTTCACAATCCGGAATAATATTCTATTCCGCTTGACTTGAACCCCCCCGCGTTTACACTGGCGCCAAAACCTGCATTGCCGCCGCCGCTTCCCGGACGGCGTTTCTCCGGCGAATCCGCAATCCCGTGGCGATGCGAGTGCCCCTTTAAACATTAAGAAATCTGACAGCGGGCCGGCGAAACACCGGGACCGCCGCATTGTCGCAACCTAAAGCGGTAATCGCGGCGCTGAGCGAACGGGGCTACGAGGAGGAGGCATTCGATGAAGATCTGCGTAATCGGCGCGGGCGCCATTGGCGGACTGATGGCCGCACACCTGGCCCGTGCCGGCGAGACGGTTTCGGTCATCGACGTCGGAGATCACCTGGCGGCGATTCAGAAAAACGGCATCAAGGTGATCGGCCCTGATGGCAGCGAGGACGTCGTCACCGGCATCCAGGCCGGCGACAGCTACGAAGATCCCGGGCCGCAGGATTTGGTGGTGCTGGCGGTCAAAACCAACGTGTTGTCCGCGGTCGCGCCGAAACTGGACCCGCTTCTCGGCCGGGACACCATCATCCTTCCGCTGCAAAACGGGATCCCGTGGTGGTATTTCCAGCGATTCGATGTCCCCTACGAAAACCAGCCGGTGGAGTCGGTGGACCCGGGCGGAAAAATTGCCGCTGCAATCAACCCCGAAAGGATCTTAGGCTGCGTCGTATATCCTGCAGGTGAAATCGTCTCGCCGGGAGTGATCAAGCACGTCGAAGGCAACCGTTTTCCCGTGGGCGAGCTGGACGGTGCGACCACGGAACGCGCAGAAAAGGTGGTGGCGCTGATCAAGAATGCCGGGTTCAAGTCTTTCGTGTTGGACGACATTCGTTCTGAGATCTGGCTCAAGCTTTGGGGGAATCTTTCTTTCAACCCCATCAGCGCGCTCACTCACGCGACGCTGGTGGATATCTGCCAGTTTCCGTTAACGCGGCAGCTCGCCGCCGACATGATGCGAGAGGCCCAGCAGGTCGCCGAGCATTTGGGCGCAAGCTTTCGTCTGCCGTTGGAAAAACGCATTGAAGGCGCGGAGAAAGTCGGTAAGCACAAAACGTCGATGCTTCAGGACGTGGAAGCAGGGCGCCCGCTGGAGATCGACGCCATCATCAGCGTGGTCGTGGAGTTCGGTCAAATGACCGGAATCGAGACGCCGAACATCAATGCCGTGCATGCGCTGATCCGGCTGCTGGAGCAAACCATGCGCGAAGATCACGGCGCGGTGCAGCTTCGGCACGTGGCCTGAACTAAAGGCTCCTCCAAAAAAATAAGCTCACGCAGGATGCAGCAAAGAGTGTTTCAATGAGCCGAAAAGCCGCCGTTCTCGTCACCCGCAAACTTCCACAGGCGGTGGAGGCGCGTTTGCGACGGGACTACAAGCCGGAGTTCAACGCGGAGGACCGGCTCTATCCCAGCGAAGAGCTGTTGGAGCGGGCGAAGGGAAAGCAGGCAATCGTTGCCTGCCATACGGAACATTTCACCCCGGAGGTGATCGCGCGGCTTCCCGAGACCATACGCGCGATCGCTAACTTTTCAGTCGGCGTCGATCACGTGGACCTCGCTGCGGCCAAGTCGCGCGGGCTGGTCGTCACCAACACGCCGGACGTGCTGAGCGACGCCACCGCGGAAATCGCCATGCTGCTGATGCTCGGTGCAGCCAGACGGGCCAGTGAAGGCGAACGCCTGGTGCGTACGGCCAAATGGGATTCCTGGAGTCCCGCGTTCATGGTGGGTATCCAGGTGACCGGCAAACGTCTTGGCGTAATCGGAATGGGCCGGGTGGGACAGGTCACGGCCGAGCGCGCCCGTGGGTTTGATATGGAGATCCACTATCACAATCGAAGCCGTCTGGATTCGGCGGCGGAGAAGGGTGCAAGGTATTACGAATCCCTGGAAGCCATGCTGCCCGAGTGCGAATTCTTGTCCATCCACTGTCCTGCGACGCCGGAAACGCGGGGGCTGATCAACGCCGAGCGAATCGAGCGCTTGCCCGACGGCGCCATCGTGGTGAACACGGCGCGCGGCGCGGTGGTGGATGACGATGCGCTGATCGCGGCGCTAAAGAGCGGCAAGCTGGCGGCGGCCGGCCTGGACGTGTTCAACAACGAACCGGACATCAATCCGGGGTACCGCAAGCTGGAAAACACCTTCTTATTGCCGCATGTCGGCAGCGCCACCCGGGAGACCCGGGACGCCATGGGTTTTCGCGCTCTGGACAACCTGGATGCGATATTTGCGGACCGAGAGCCCCGGGACAGGGTGGCATGAGGGGGTCGCGGCGAGGCATTTAGGCCGTGTCAAATTTGCCGATGCCTGTACACATACCGGGCCGGCCCGTAAACTCAGTGACCGGTGCGCGTCCAGGACTGGGCGTTTGCAACCGGCTCGAGACTACAAGTACAACAAAATGAAGCAACGAACAGGGGCAGGAGGAGGATGCCATGCCCGGACGGCCAAGCCTTCAAGCCGGTCATTTTCCGGTCAACAGGAATCCGTTTCCGCTCCCAATCTGCACCGGATGGATATTACGGACTCAAGCCATCCGGGGCGTCACCTTGTCTGTCAGTACGCAATTGCGGCCGCAAGCTAAACGGCAGGCATCAATTTGAGTCCATCGCTTCTAGCTAGGAGGAGTCATTCATGACTACAAAAACCAAAACCGGCGAAGTTAAGGCCAAATCAGCCAGCCGCCGGAAATTCCTCAAGGCGGGCGCAGCAGGCGCGGCCGGCGCGGCGACGCTCGGCTTTCCCATGGTCTCTCGCGCTCAAACCGTAACCCTGAAGATGCAGGGCGCCTGGGGCGCGAAAGACGTATTCAACGACATGGCCATGGAATACGTCGATCGTGTCAACGCGATGTCCGGTGGTCGGTTGAAGATCGACTATCTCGTCGCCGGTTCGGTAGTGAAGCCGTTTCAGGTTCAGGACGCGGTCCACAAAGGCGTTCTCGACGGCGGCCACGGCGTGACCGTGTACTGGTACGGCAAGAGCAAGGTTGCTTCACTGTTCGGCACGGGTCCCGTGTTCGGCCAGGACGCCCACCTGGGTCTCGCCTGGATTCATCGCGGTGGCGGCAGGGAGCTGTATAACGAGCTGATCGAAAGGCTCGGTATCAACACCGTCGGCTTTTTCGCGTTACCGATGCCGACCCAGCCGCTTGGGTGGTTCAAGAAAGAGATCAAGACCGCTGACGATATGGTCGGTCTCAAGTACCGCACGGTGGGACTGGCTGCCGATCTGATGCAGGAGATGGGTCTCAAAGTGACCCAGCTCCCCGGCGGCGAAATTGTCCCAGCCCTGGAGCGCGGCGTTATCGAGGCCTTCGAGTTCAACAATCCCACCTCGGACCGCAGCTTCGGCGCCCAGGACGTTTCGAAGATCTACATGATGGGCAGCTATCATCAGGCTGCCGAGTTCTTTGAGATCATCTTCAACAAGACCAAGTACAATCGGCTGCCGAAGGAGCACCAGGCGATACTGCAGTACGCGGCGGAAGCTGCCAATTCGTCCAACTTCTGGACCGGTATCGATCGCTACTCCAACGATCTGCAGTGGCTCACTAAGGAAGCGGGCGTAAGGGCGATTCGAACCCCGGCGTCAGTCATGGCCAAGCAGCTCGATGCCTGGGACGTGATGATCGCGAGGCTCGAGGCAGAGGATCCGTTCTTCGCCAAGGTGCTTAAGTCGCAGAAGGACTTCTCGCATCGAGCGGCTTTCTACTATCTGCTCAACCAGTGCGATTACAAGCTTGCATTCGAGCATTACTTCCCCGGTGAGCTGGGTTTCTAAGCCTGTAACCGGTTGCAGTAAAGGGAAGGATCCCGCGGACACCAGGGCGGCGCGGCTGCGCGCCGCCCTGGTCCCGTTTGTGTAGATTGCGGACTTGCCTTTAAGGGGGACTTCGTGATTCGTTTCATTGCCGCCATCGATACCTTAAGCACCTGGATCGGCAAAGTCTTTGCCTGGTGCATTCTGGTGCTGACCCTCGCTTATACCTACGAGGTCGTGGTTCGGTACGTATTCAATAATCCGACCGCATGGGCCTTCGACATCAGCTACACGATGTACGGGGCGCTGTTCATGATGGCGGGCGCCTACACCTTGTCGCGAGACGCGCACGTGCGTGGCGACGTTATTTTCCGCCTGTGGCCGCCCAGGGTGCAGGCATGGATTGAAGTTGTTTTGATTTTCCTTTTCCTGTTTCCGGGCATGGCGGCGCTCGTCTATGCCGGCTACGACTACGCGGCGGAGTCCTGGAGCTACCGTCCCTACGGCTTCAGCGGACCGGCAGGAGAAATCAGTATCAACAGTCCCGCCGGGGTGCCGGTCTCGCCGCTGAAGACAATTCTACCCATTGCGGCGCTGTTCGTGTTTATCCAGGGCATCGCGGAAGTATGCCGCTGCATCGTCTGCATTAGGCAGGGGAGCTGGCCGGAACGACAGAAGGATGTTGAAGAGACCGAGGATGCGCTCATTAAGATGATGCATGACCGCGAAGAGCGCCTGGAGCACCAGCTGCATATCGACGAGCTGGAAAACGAAAAGCGCGAGCAAGAGAAGCGCGAGCAAGATAAGAACGATGAGACCGGAGGAGATTCCCGATGACCGATCCCCAAGTCGCGCTACTCATGCTGGGGCTGCTGTTGCTCGCCATCATGCTCGGCTTTCCTATCTGTTTCACCTTGATTGCGATGGGGGTCGGGTTCGGTTTTTACGCCTACTACACCCCTGACATCGCCTGGTTCCACAACATCATCTTCGACCTGCTGGTCAACCAGACCTATTCGGTGATGACGAGCGACGTGCTGGTGGCTGTGCCGCTTTTCTTATTTATGGGATACGTGGTCGAACGCGCCAATATCGTCGACCGGCTGTTTTTCAGCCTGAATATCGCCGCGCGCGCGATTCCGGCGCCGATGGCGGTGGCGGCGCTGGCAACCTGCGCTCTGTTCGCGACCGCGGTCGGCATCATTGGTGCGGTGGTGACGCTGATGGGCCTGCTTGCATTTCCGGCCCTGCTGAAGGCGGGCTACGACACCAGGTTCTCAGCCGGCGTGATCTGCGCCGGAGGCTGCCTCGGGATACTCATTCCGCCGAGCATCATGCTCATAGTTTACGCGGCGACCACCGCGATCTCGGTGGTGCAGGCGTACGCGGCGGCGATTTTTCCCGGTCTGCTACTCGCCGGGATGTACATGATTTACGTCGTGATACGCGCCTTGATCAATCCTAAGCTCGCGCCTAAGCCGCCCAAGGAGCAGACCGAAATGCCCATTCGCGAAGTGGTGTGGATGATGTTTACCTCCTTCGTACCACTGGCGGTTCTGATTATGGCGGTGCTCGGCGCCATCTTGTTCGGCTTTGCCTCACCGACCGAGGCGGCGGGCGTGGGCGCCTTCGGCGGACTTTTCCTCGCGGCCTGCTACCGCACGCTCAACTGGCAGATGCTGAGGGAATCGGTTTACCTGACGGTGCGCACCTCGGCCATGGTCTGCTGGCTGTTCGTGGGTTCCTGGACCTTCTCTTCGGTTTTTTCTTATCTCGGCGGAGAAGGGCTGATCGAGGAATTCGTCCTCTGGCTCGAGCTGTCGCCGCTGATGTTCCTGATCGTCGCCCAGATCATCATCTTCCTCCTCGGATGGCCGCTTGAGTGGAGCGAAATTATCATCATCTTCGTTCCGATCTTTTTGCCGCTGCTCGAGCTGTTCAACATCGATCCGCTGTTCTTCGGCATCCTGGTGGCGCTCAATCTGCAGACGTCCTTCATGACGCCGCCCATGGCCATGGCTGCGTATTATTTGAAAGGGGTGGCGCCTCCCCAAGTTCAGCTGATGGACATTTTCAGGGGTTGTTTTCCATTCCTGGGTATCGTCATCCTTGCCATGGTGATTCTTTATAACTTCCCCGGGATCGCGCTCTGGCTTCCGGAACAGATCTATAAGGTTCGATAGTCGCGGGCGAAGCGATCTGGAATGGGTAAAGAAGAAACCTCGGTCAACGACGGACCCGTGCTGCCGCCGTCCCTGGACGGAAGCGCCGCATCGGAGATCCTGCACACCAGCGCTCTGGACGCGGCCGAAGCTATCCGCAGCGGTCGTTTGGACGCCGTGGAGGTCATGCAGGCCTACCTGGACCGTATCTCCGAAGTGGAGGACATTGTTCAGGCCTGGGCGCACCTGGACCCGGAGCGGGCGCTGGCACAGGCCAGGGAAGCGGACCAGGCGCGCAGGGAAGGCAAGCCACTCGGGCCTCTTCACGGCGTTCCCGTCGGCGTCAAGGACATCCTGGACACGTACGATTACCCCACCGAGGACGGGACCGTGCTCCACGCGGGCCGAAAGCCCCACGAGGACGCCACGGCGGTGGCCAGGCTTCGCGCCGCGGGCGCGGTGATCATGGGTAAAACCGTCACCACCGAGCTTGCCGTGTATTCCCCCGGCAAGACCCGAAATCCGCACGACCCCGCGCGCACGCCCGGCGGCTCGTCCAGCGGCTCGGCGGCGGCCGTGGCGTCGTATATGGCGCCGCTTGGCATCGGTACCCAGACCAACGGATCGGTGATCCGGCCCGCGGCCTATTGCGGAGTATTCGGGTTCAAGCCCACATACGGCCTAATTTCCCGCCACCGGATTTTGCAGCAGTCGCGGCCGCTGGATCAGGTCGGGGTGTTTGCCCGCAGCGTGGAAGACGTCGCGCTGCTGGCGGAATCTCTCATCGGTTTCGACACACATGATCCCGACACCCGGCCGAGCGTCGTACCGGCGCTTCTTGCAACGGTGCGCGAAGAGCCGCCTCTGGATCCCAAGCTTGCGTTCGTGCACACACCGGAATGGAACCAGGCGGAGGACACCACCCATGAGGCGTTCGCCGAGCTCGTCGAGCATCTCGGTGAGGCGGTGGAGGAAGTCGAACTTCCTCAGCAGTTCAACGACGGAGTGGCGCTTCACCGGACGATCATGGAAGCGGATCTCGCACGAAGCTTTGAACAGGAATACGCGCGCGGCAAAGATCGCCTGAGCTCAATCCTTCGCGAGATGATAGAGCGGGGGCGAAACGTTCTTGCCGTCGACTACAACGAGGCGGTGAGCCGCATCGGTACTTTGAATACTTTACTCAATGCGATCTTCCACAAGTACGACGCAATATTGACACCGGCCACTACCGGCGAGGCGCCGCTGGGCCTCGAATCTACCGGCAGTCCGGTTTTTTGCACTTTGTGGACCCTGTGCGGCGTTCCCGCGATCACGCTACCGCTGATGACGGGTCCAGCGGGACTGCCGCTTGGCATTCAGCTCGTGGGCGCAAAAGGCGATGACGCCCGCCTGTTACGCACCAGCCGCTGGTTGACGCAGGCAGTATTGGGATGAGCCATTGCATCGAACAGTGCGTGAAAGAAGTGTGCCCGCATTTAAGGCGGACTCGGCGATGGTCAGTCCGCTATGCTTGGAAAGTCACCGCCCGCCGGGAGGAAAATTATCAATGACGATTATCAACTGGATTTTCGGAATCT
Source organism: Gammaproteobacteria bacterium (assembly GCA_041589735.1). Taxonomy (GTDB): domain Bacteria; phylum Pseudomonadota; class Gammaproteobacteria; order HK1; family HK1; genus CAMYJH01. The sequence goes on from JBFHVA010000035.1 coordinate 11,651, forward strand.
TTGCGCTGCTCATACTCGTGCTGTTTCTCGGCAAGTACGCTGTGAGTATCGGCTCAATTCCGCTTTGGATAATCATTGTGGGGGTTCTCATCCTGCCGGCACTCGATCTTTTAAAGTCCATGAAAGAAATGGACGGCTCAGATGAATCCTCAGGTTCGAATTCGGGATGATTGCTGAGGAGCGACCGGTGACGCGATTATTCCGTCCGACAGACGACGTTTGCGATACGATTTTTCCTCCGCACCACCTGCTTACTCGGACCAAGCCCCCAGTCCGCTTTATCCCTTGACCGCTTTGAGTGCCGCCTCCGCGGCGCTGCCTAGAAATACCATATCGATACCAACGGCGATGAGAGTGAATCCCTTCGCGATCCAGGGTTTGGCCGCATCGACGTCGATGCCGAAGATGCCGGCGGTTACGCCGTGCTTTTGGCAGACCTCGCCCACGCGATCAATGGCCGTAATGACGCGGGCGTCGCTGACGGCGCCGGAGATGCCGAGGCTCGCCGACAGGTCATAAGGGCCGACGAAAAGCGCGTCCACTCCTTTTACCGCGACAATGTCTTCGATTGCCGAGATGGCGTCGGCGTGCTCGATCTGCAGCACGACCGCGATGTTCTCGTTGGCCCGGGACAGGTATTCGCCGAGGCGCGCGCCGTAGCCCTGGGCGCGGCCAACTCCGACGCTGCGTGCGCCTTCAGGTGGATAGCGGCACCAGTCGACCAGCTGCTTGGCCTCGTCGGCGCTTCGGATCTGCGGCGCGATGATCCCGTCGGCGCCGATGTCGAGCGCCTGTTTGACCCACACCTCGTCAATGGACGGGATCCGGATTAGACAGGGACAACGCTCGCCCACCGCCTGAAGAATGGCCTGCATGCGAGCCGAATCCAGGGGCGCGTGCTCACCGTCCAGGAATAACCAATCGAAGCCCGCCACCGCCAGCCGCTCCGCCACCGCGGGCGCCTCCAGGGTGACAATGGTGCCGGTCAGAAGCTTGCCGCTGGCAAGCGCTTGTCTGAAACCATGCTTCACGCAAGGTCTTCCGCATGACGAACGCGAATACGCACGCGCAACTTCAAGTGTCGATCACTTTGACCAGCGCGCTATGATCGAGCTCTCCGCCGCCGGATTCAATCAGCCGGTCGTATAAAGCCATGTTGAGCGCCGTCGCGGGAAGCTTGAGACCGACGCTTTGCGCCAGGTCAAGGGCCTGGGACAGATCTTTTCGCTGGATGACTGCCTTGCCCCCCGGCTCGAAGGTGCCCTTGACCATGCGTTCGCCGTGCACATCCAGAATGCGGGACGCGGCAAAGCCACCCTGGAGCGCCTTGCGCACCTTGGCCGGATCCACTCCGCTGCGTTTGGCCAAAGTCAGCGCCTCGGCAACGGCGCCTATGGTGAGTCCCACGATCACCTGATTGGCGGCCTTGGCTACTTGGCCGGCGCCCACCTCGCCAACGTGGGTGATGTTTTTGCCCAGCACTTCGAACAGCGGCATGGCGCGCGCCACGGCGATGTCCAGGCCGCCCGCCATAATCGCCAGGGTTGCGGCCTCCGCGCCCAAGACGCCGCCGGAAACCGGTGCGTCGATATATTCCGCGCCTTTCTTTCGCACTTCGCCGGCGAGCTTACGGGTCGCCTGCACGGCGGTGGTTCCCATGTCGATGACCAATGCGCCGGGTTTGACGCCGGCGATGATACCGTCCGGCGCGGTGAGCACCTTCTCCACCGCTGGAGTGTCCGAAACCATGATGATGACGGTGTCGGTACGCTCTGCCACCTCGCGTGGAGAGGTCGCAGGCGACATGCCCTGCTTGGCGAGCTCGTCGACCTTGGCGCGGCTGCGGTTATAGATGACCAGGTTCGCGCCGGCGAGCTGCAGGTTCTTACACATGGGCCGGCCCATGAGGCCGAGACCGACGAAACCTATGTCTTGTCCTTGGAGGGAAGGCATGGCTTTGGTCTCCCGGTTATCGTTGGAATTGGGTATTGCGTGCTTTTTAAACGGTTGGAAACGCACACGGGGGCTCGTTAGTATGTCGCACCTTGAGCGAAATCGCGACGTGTTACCCTGAGGATCGCGCTACCTCGAGCGAAGGACCACGGGAAGCGCCGTGTTGGACGAATCCAAAGGTCATAAGGAGACGGTCACATCATGAGCAAGATCGGGTTCATCGGACTTGGGATCATGGGTCGCCCGATGGCGGGGCACCTTCAGGCAGGAGGTCACGAGCTTTACCTCGTGAAACATCGCTCTCCATTACCCAAGGACATCCTCGAGGGCGGGGCGACCGAATGCAGGAGTGCGAAAGAAGTTTCGGAGAAATCCGAAATCGTGATCTTGATGGTGCCTGATACACCGGACGTGGAGCGGGTTTTGTTTGGCGAAGGTGGCGTTGCGGAAGGCTTGAGCAAGGGTAAAACCGTCATCGACATGAGTTCAATCTCGCCGATTGCCACTAAGGATTTTGCGGCCAGGGTCAGCAAGCTAGGCTGCGACTATGTAGATGCGCCGGTATCCGGTGGCGAAGTAGGAGCAAAAAATGCCGCGCTTACAATCATGGTTGGAGCGAACGAAGCGGTTTTCGAAAGGGTTAAGCCGATATTCGAGCTGCTCGGAAAGAACATTACGCTCGTGGGCGAGATCGGTGCCGGACAGACCTGTAAGGTTGCCAACCAGATCGTGGTTGCTCTCAACATCGAAGCGGTATCGGAAGCACTGCTGTTTGCTTCAAAAGCGGGAGTGGATCCGGCTCGGGTGCGCGAAGCGCTGATGGGTGGCTTCGCGGCATCGAAGATCCTGGAAGTCCACGGCGAGCGCATGATTAAACGCACCTTCGATCCCGGCTTTCGCATCCAACTGCACCAAAAAGATTTAAATCTCGCGCTCCAGGGTGCAAGGGCACTGGGGTTGAGCCTGCCCAACACCGCCACTGCGCAGGAGCTATTCAACGCCTGCGCGGCGGCGGGCGGCAGCGACTGGGATCACTCGGCCATGGTGCGCGCGCTCGAAGGCATGGCCCATCACGAGGTTGCCTGAGCAGGAATGCGTGCAACGTTGGGCGCTTCGTTGAGGGGTGGCATTTTCAGACAGGCGCTGGCCGCGCTGCTGATCATTGCGGCCGCGTTCAGCATTGAAACCGTCAGCGCCAAAGAGCCACTGATCAGGTTCGGCCTCGCCTCAAACCCGGTGACGCTGGACCCGCGCTTTGCCACCGATGCCGCCTCCAGCCGCATCAACCGGCTGTTGTACCGTCAGCTGGTGGACTTCAACGCGCAATTCCAGCCCATGCCGGCGCTTGCGAGCTGGATCGTAATTGACCCGCAGCGCTACCGCTTCTTCCTCGCCTCCGATCGCGCTCCGTTTCACAACGGCGCCGAACTCACCGCTTATGACGTCAAGGCCACCTACGACTTTATTCTCGATGCCGAAAACGCTTCGCCCCATCGGGCCACGCTGGAAACGATCGAACGCATCGAGGTGCGCGACCCGGACACCGTGGATTTCGTTCTCTCCAAGCCTGACCCGCTTTTTCCCGGCCGCCTGGTCGTAGGAATCCTGCCCAGCGCAGGGATGATTGCGGAACGGCGCTTCAACCGCGAGCCCATCGGCAGCGGACCTTTCGAATTCGTCGGCTGGCCGCTGGATGACCGCCTCCAGATCCGGAGGCGAAGCGACGGACTTTTGGTCGAATTCGTGCGCGTGCCAAAGCCCAACGTGCGCGTGCTCAAGCTGGTGCGGGGCGAGCTCGACATGATCCAGGGCGACCTGCCCCACGAGATCGTCGGCTGGCTCGAAAGACGCGACGAGGTGAGGGTGGCCAAGGCTAAAGGAACCACGTTCGCGTACTTGGGTTTCAACATGGAAGACCCGGTGGTGGGTAACATCGACGTGCGCCGCGCAGTCGCCCACGCTATAGACCGCGACGCCATCATCCGCTATGTGCTCGGCGGCAGCGCGCGGCCGGCGAGCGCAATCCTCACTCCGGATCACTGGGCGGGCCACGCGAACCTTCCCCTCATTGAGCACGATCCCGAGCGCGCGCGGCTATTGCTCAAGATGGCCGGGTATGGAGAAGGCAACCGGCCGAGGATCGTCTACAAGACTTCAAGCGATCCCTTTCGCGTGCGTCTAGCGACCATCATTCAGGCTCAGCTTTCTAAAGTTGGCATTCACGTCGAGCTGCGAACTTACGACTGGGGGACGTTTTATGGCGACGTCAAGGCGGGGAACTTTCAGATGTACAGTCTCGCCTGGGTCGGGATCAAGATGCCGGACATTTTCCGCTACGTGTTTCACAGCGATTCCATACCGCCGGCCGGCGCCAACCGCGGTCGCTTCGTTGACGCGGCGGCGGATCAACTCATCGAACGGGCGGAGAGCGAGCGGCAGCTTGAAGACCAGGCGCGGTACTATCGCGAGCTGCAGGCGCTGGTTTTGAGAGAGCTCCCTTATGTGCCGCTCTGGTACGAAGACCAGGTTTTCGCATCGCGCCGTGGAATCAGCGGCTATGTAGTGGAGCCGGACGGAAACTACGATGGACTGATCCGGGTACGCATCTCCGACGATCAGGGATCCTGAAATTTCCCGCAGCGCACCTTGCAAATTCCGCTAAGCTTTCAGCAAGCCACCGAGTAGCGAACCCTGATCAAGACGTCCTATCCCTTGGATCAGCTCATCGACATCGATATTTCGAAACAGCGGCTGCGTCTCAAGGAGGGGGGGCGCACTCTGCTGGACGCGCCGGTGTCCACAGGCCTCAAAGGCGCAGGCGAGGTCATGGACAGCGAGCGCACGCCGCGGGGCTGGCACGTCGTTTGTGAGAAAATCGGTGAGGGATCGCCGATGAACACCGTGTTCGTCGGACGACGGCCCACGGGCGAGCTCTATTCTCCGGAGCTTCGTAAGAAGCACCCTGGGCGTGACTGGATCCTGACCCGAATTCTGTGGCTCAGCGGCACCGAGTCCGGAAGAAACTTGAAAGGCAACGTGGACAGCCGCGAACGCTACATCTACATCCACGGATGTCCCACCGACGTCGGTATCGGCAGCCCCGGATCACGCGGATGCATCCGCATGCGCAACGAGCAGATCGTGGAACTGTTCAACCGCGTTAAAGTAGGAACGCGGGTTTACATACACGAGTGATCCCGGCGTAATGCCTGGTGGCCAGTCCCGAGCGGGGACGGAATGCATTTGCCCCTGTAGCCCGACAGTCGTATTTATTAAACCTGCGCAGGTCCCGGGGTCGCCGAATTTTTGCCGAACTTAGTCAATGGGCACGCCGCGCGCGTTGTTCACCTCTGACGGTGAAACCGGGTGCGCCTTGTTTCCCCACGATCGGCGGATGTAGGTCACGACCGATGCAACTTCCTCGTCATTCAGCACGTGCCCAAAGGGCGGCATCCCGTAGGGGCGAGGATTGCCTTTGGTGCTGGGCGGGAAACCACCAACCAGGGTCATGCGGATCGGATTGATCGGAAACTCCATAAGTATGGATCGGTTGCCGGCAAGGTGCGGATAGGCGCGGGGCACGCCTTTGCCATTTTCCTTGTGGCAATCGATACACAGCTTGTCGTAGATTTCTTTGCCCTTGGTCATCAGCTGCGTGATGCGCGCGACCCCCGGCTTCATCTGCGTCGGCCCCGGTGGGGGCGCCCTTTCCGCCTGGGTCTTGAGATAAACAGCCATCGCCCTGAGGTCGCTGTCGGTGGCGTACTGCAGACTGTGTGCCACGACCGGAGTCATGGGACCGAAGACAGCGGCCCGATCCGATACGCCGGTCTTGAGCAGCTCCACGATTTCGTCCAGCTCCCAGCCGCCAAGACCGGTTTCGGTATGCGAATCCAATGACGGCGCGAACCAGTTCTGCACCGGGATTAAACCACCGCTGACATCATCCTCGGCCACCGCGCCGAGAAGATTGCGATTCGCGTGACAGGCATTGCAGTGACCGAGCCCATCGACCAGATATGCGCCACGGTTCCATTCCGCTGACTCTTTCGGGTCCGGTTTAAACTCACCCTCGCGAAAATACAAGGTTCGCCAGCCGACCAGCAGCTCTCGCTGATTGAACGGAAAGCGCATTTCGTTTTTCCGATTGGGGTTGTTCACCGGCTCCAGCGACAAAAGGTAGGCGTAGATCGCGTTCACATCCTCGCGGGTCACCTTGGTGTAGTTGTTGAATGGAAAAGCAGGGTACAGAAACGATCCGTCTCTCCTTCGTCCCTGGTGCATGGCGCGCCAGAACTCCTCCGATGTCCAGCCGCCGATCCCGGTTTCGAAGTCGGGCGTGATATTGGGCGCGTAGAGCTTGCCGAACGGCGTCGGGAGCTCCAGCCCGCCTGCGAACGGCTTGCCACCCCGGACGGTGTGACAGGCGATGCAGTCGCCCATGGTCGTCAGGTACTCGCCCCGGGCTTCGAACTCGCTCTGGCCGGGTTTTGGTTTTGGACCTGCGCTCACCGCATCCCGGGCTGCGAACCCCGAGATGAAAATTATGGTCAAAGCAACATATGCAACGGGCAGTCGAAACTTCATCAGTTTTTCTCCCAAATTCTTTTCACTACTGCACGCCGCCGCACTTCATGGGCAGCTTGAGTGAGTTCGCCGGTAACGGCAATGTATCGGAAGATGCGGGCTGCGCCGCCAGCCACGCGGATATGGCGGAAATATCATCCGCGGTGAGGCGCGACGCAATCTGGCCCATGCAGTCCGGTGAGTGGGCTTCACGCCCGCCGGTTTTCCAGGCGCCCATCTGTGACGAGATGTACCGCAGCCTCAGCCCGATAAGGCCCGGAATGGCGGGCTCCATCCCGGTCAGCTTTTCGCCGTGGCACGCCGTACAGGCGGGAATCTCGCGCGATGGATCCCCCTTGGTGGCGAGCTTCTTCCCCCGCGAGAGTAGGTCTTCCGGAGCGCTCGTCGGCGGAGGGTAGGGTGGCCGAAGCCTGGAGTAATACTCCGCCATTTCGCGCAGGTAGTCGTCGGAAAGAAACCGCAGCATGTACGACATCATTTCGTGCTTCCGATAAGTTTCCCGGAAACGGTACAGCTGATTGAACAGGTATCCTGCCGGCTTGCCGGCTAGGCGCGGATAATATTCGTTGCCTCTTAAGCCCTCTCCCTGCTCGCCGTGACACATGGCGCAGGCCAGCAGCCGCTGCTCAATGGTGTCGGGAGCGGTATTCTGCTTTGCGGACTGAGCGTGCACCGGCCAGATGCCAGCGGCAAGTGTTACGGCAAAAATAACCGGAAACACGCACCTCCAATCTCTTGGCCTGGCGTTGGTGCAACAATCCACGGGTTCGATACCGCCGAAGCGTCGCGCGCCGAGCGCGTCTAGCGTCGAGATCATAAGCCCATCTCCATCTTGCTGTGGGCGATTTTCTGCACAGCCACGATGTATGCGGCGGTGCGGTAGTCTTTGATTTTCTTATTCGTCTTCATCACGTTTCGCATTTCGTGGTACGCGTTGCGCATGGTGTCATCGAGGCCCGAGCGAACCAGCGCCAGCTCGTCGGCACCGGCCACCAGTTCCCGCTTGACGATGTCCGGAACGGCTTTCCCGGTAATCTGTTCCAGCGCGTGTACGATGCGTTCGCCGCGCATTTCATCGAGACGGCGATCCATGCGTCCGAAACGTATGTGCGACAGGTTTTTGATCCACTCAAAGTACGATACCACCACGCCGCCGGCGTTCACATAACAATCAGGCAGCACCGTGACCCCTCGTTTGAAAAGGATCTTGTCACCCTCGAAGGAAACCGGGCCGTTGGCCGCTTCGACAATCAGCTTGGCCTTGATGCGATCGGCGTTGGCGTCGGTGATCTGCTTCTCCAGCGCCGCCGGGATGAGAATATCGCAGGCCATCTCAAGGGCTTTGGCCCCGTTGGGGGAATGTTTGCCGCCGCTGAATCCTTTCAGTCCACCGTTCTTGGAAATCCACGCGCGGCATTTCTCCACATCGATTCCTTTTGGGTTGGATATCACGCCGTCACGTTCAATGATGGCAACGATTAGCGCGTCGTCTTCCTCGGAGAGAAACTTGGCGGCGTGATAGCCCACGTTGCCAAGTCCTTGAACGACGATTTTCTTGCCGGCAAGCCCGCCGTTGAGGCCGGCCTTCTTTACGTCTTCCGGATGACGGAAGAATTCGCGGATGACGTACTGAACTCCGCGACCGGTGGCTTCGGTCCTGCCGCGGATACCGCCGCTGGTGACCGGCTTGCCGGTGACACAACCGAGGTGATCAATTTCCGTCGGATAAAGCCCGCGATAGACGTCGGCGATCCACGCCATCTCCCGTTCGCCGGTACCCATGTCCGGCGCCGGCACGTTGATCCCGGGTCCGATGTAGCCTCGCTCCACGAGCTCGACCGCGAAACGTCTCGTAACCCGCTCGAGTTCGTGCACCGAATGCTTTCTGGGATCAATGATCAGCCCACCCTTCGATCCGCCAAACGGTACGTCGACGATCGCGCACTTGAAGGTCATCAAGGCTGCGAGTGCCTCCACCTCGTCCTGGTCCACGAAAGAGGCGAATCGAATACCGCCTTTCACCGGCAGGCGATGATCGCTGTGCACCGCTCTCCAGCCGGTAAACACCTGGTAATGACCGTTATCCAGCTTCACAGGAAAGCGTACCTGCAGCACGGAGTGGCCCGCCACGACGGACTCGGGGACCCCTTCGGGTAGTTTCATATGAGTGAGGGCCGTTTTTACCATCTCCTGGACGCCTTCGGAGAAACTCAACGTGCCTTTTGAAGCCATTGTCATACCCCCATGCTCTGGTCGATCTGGATTTAATTAATCCTGAACAAAGAAAAACGGACGATTTATTCGTTTGTTTAAAAGCGCAGCGCGAACACGAAGGCCGCGGTTCTCTTTTTCTGAGTCCGGCGCGACAGTTACCGCGTCGTGGTTGCTGTTACAAAGCGCTCAAGAGAGCGTTAAAAACATCCGCGCCGGTTCACAGCTGAGCGAGACAACCGTTGGTTAATTTAAGTTGAGCGTTGGTTTCGCAGTCAGATTCGACGCTGGGGGTTCCCGCACGGACGGCTCCAATAATCGCATCTTGGGCAGTCAATCGCTAATTTCGGCTAAATAACTGAAAATACAGGTGCTTCTCGTGCATAAAGGATTTCAGAAGCTCCGATTTTGGCCGACCATCGCTGGATCGGAATCGACGCGAAAAATCCCGTCCGCGGAGCGGAAATCATTGATCAAGATTCGGGGGTACCGGCGGATTGCCGCAGCGATTATCATGGCGCGTTCTTTCCGGGACCGTGGCGAACCATTTCGCCTCCCTTTCCCGGAAAATCCCGTTTCGGAGAGGTGCCGGAGTGGTCGAACGGGGCTGACTCGAAATCAGTTGACCCCTTCGGGGGTCCGGGGGTTCGAATCCCTCCCTCTCCGCCACCCGCCTTCGCTGCGCTACGGCACGGTGAAGTTCGCTTGTTTCCAGGGTGGTGGAATACCTAACGGAGTTTCCGCGAAGGCGGGTGTCGCGCCGGAGCGACGACTACACGTCGATGTCGATCCGGGCTAGTGTCGAAAACATGTACAGGGGAGGCACCGGGCGTAGGCGGACAGCCCATTGAGATATCGGTCCACGCCTACGTGGCAGATCTCCGCTTGCCGATAGGCGGTAAGTCGCCAGCGTGGTAAAACCGCAATTTAGCAAGGAGGCTTGTCCAGTGCACTACGTCTATATTCTGCGGAGTCAGATCAAACCGGGTTGCTATTACGTCGGATTAACTAGCGAACTCAAGCGCCGAATAAAGGTACACAACAACGGTGCATCTTCGCATACTGCGAAGCTTAGACCTTGGGTCGTTAAGACTTACATTGCATTTGAAAATCGATCAAAAGCGTTTCGCTTTGAGCGCTATCTTAAATCGGGATCAGGACGCGAGTTCGCGAAACGGCATTTTTAGTGCCCAAACTCACCGTTTCTGAACCGTGTCGAGAGTCACGATGTCGCTCTCAAATACCGACACTTTAAGACGCTACCTCGACATCTTTAAAAACGGTGGGCCTTTTGACGAACTCGAGGCGCTTTTCGATCCGGCGCTCCGCTTTCGCGGACCCATGTTTAAATCCGATGACGCCAGGTCGTATATCGCCGAGCTCGAGCGCAGTCCACCGGAAGGCGTGGACTACAAGCTACTGACTTCCTTCGAGGGCGACGCGGAAGCCATTCTTGTCATAAACTTCCTCAAACCGCCAAGGCAGGTGCCCATGGTGATATGGGGCAAGTTTTCCGGCGACAAAATTAAAGAGCTGACGCTGATCTTCGATACCGCCGCGCTGTGCTGAAATAATCCTAGACCCTACTCGAGCCGACA
>JBFHVA010000036.1:0-21782 GCA_041589735.1 Gammaproteobacteria bacterium
CTCTTCGCCGTTGCGGGATTCACGCTGTAAAGGCTGCCCGGCACATAAACCATTTTTTTGAGAACGCCGCCGTAGGGCATGTGAACCCGGTGGTAATTCTTGGGCGCGAGGTAGAGGGTGAAATAACTGCCGTTTTCAAAGAATTTTGCAGTTTTGCCCTTTTCGGCCAGCAAAACGGGAACGGCGTATCGGTGCGACTTTGCCTGGATCAGCGCGTTGTCTTCGATGGTACCGAAGTCGTAGAGCACACCGTCGCCGGGGGAGACCACCGAGCGCGCGTCTTTGGGCAGCGGCCTGATTCCGGGTTTGAGCGCGCGGGTGAAAAAGCTGTTGAAGTCCTTGAACGCCTTCGGGTTCTGAACTTCGGATTCGGCCATGTCAACGCCGAAGCGACGGATGAACCAGCTGATCTGCAGGTCTTTCCAGGGTCCGAATCGGATCCGGGTGGCCTGGTACATGAGCGCCGACAGCAGCCGCTTGGGGTATAAGTGCTGGAGCAGCACCCCGAGCCCGGGGCGTTTCACGGGTCCCGAAGGATTGTCAGCTTCTGCCTTGCCTTGGTTCATGGCGATCATGGAACATGCGCTGCAGCGGACTTTGGCGGCGTCCGGAGCCGCTGCCTGAGCACGTTCTGATTATCCAGAGCTTAGACGAATTGGCCAGTTTGTCCGGGCGCAATCGGGTCGCCCGAAGGAAATTCAGCATGATCAGGTTCGAAAACCCGGGAGGCGTGGCGCCTCCCTTCGGCAACTACAGCCACGCTGCGCTGGTGGCGCACGGGGCACAATGGCTTCACGTGTCGGGCCAGGTGGGCGTCAAGCCGGACGGGACCGTGGCGCAGGGTATCGACGCTCAGTGCGAGTGGGCATGGAAAAATCTCGTCGCTATTCTGGAGTCTTCCGGCATGGGGTTTGCCGACGTGGTCAAGATCACCACCTATCTCGTCAACGCCGATCACGTGGCGGCTTTTCGAAAGGCCCGGGATCGTGCCATTGGCGCGCATCGCCCGGCGTCCACTCTGGTGGTGGTCCAGGCCCTGGCGTCGCCGGAGTGGCTAGTGGAGATCGAGCTGGAGGCGGCCCGCGCCTGAGGCTGGGTGTGATTACTGGGTGATCTCGCAGTGATCACGATTTCATAACGATCCGCGTCTGGCGGTTGTAGTCGACTGCGGCCTGGGAGTTTACTAACGCCCAAATAGGTAAGCCCGGAATCGCTGATGAAGGAAACATGTCACGGGGAACACCGTGGTGGCCGTTGAACTGGTGCCCCGAGCAGGAGTCGAACCTGCGACCTTCCGCTTAGGAGGCGGACGCTCTATCCTACTGAGCTACCGGGGCAACATGTCTGAAAGCGATAAGCCGGGCGTCGCCCGGCTCGTCCGTTTTAATGGTGGAGCCGAGGAGGATCGAACTCCCGACCTTCGCATTGCGAACGCGACGCTCTCCCAGCTGAGCTACGGCCCCGTCAACCAGGCGGCCGATCTTAACCGCCGGACCTCAGCCTGTCATCTGCGCCAAAGCGCGCAAACGGCATTGAAACCTCGCTGCTTGCAGGCCGTCCGCTCACACGGTTACGATTATTTTTTAACACGCGTTCGATATTACGTTCCTCAAGCCTCCAAGCCATCGATCCCTTATCCGCGCCCGCACAGGGAAGTCCGCGCCGGGCGCCGTTTCTGCTTCCCAACGCAGGAGGTTTAAATGCACGAAACGCTTCCCCTCATGATCAATTCGGATTTCCCGCCCATCCGGCGGGCGCGTCTGGACACGCTGCAAGTGAACGTCGGCTATCGCTGCAATCAATCCTGTGTCCACTGCCACGTCAATGCGGGACCAAAGCGAACGGAGGAGATGGGCCGGAGTACAGCAGAGACGGTGATCGAGTTTCTGCAGGCGGCATCGGCGGGTACGCTGGACATCACCGGGGGCGCGCCGGAGCTGAACGAACACTTCCGATTCATGGTGGAGTCGGCCCGAAGCCTGGGCGTGCACGTCATAGATCGCTGCAATCTCACCATTCTTTCCGAGCCCGGTTTCGAGGATCTGGACGCGTTTCTCGCCGACCAAGAAGTTGAGGTGGTTGCGTCGCTGCCCTGTTACCTGGGTGACAACGTGGATCGCCAGCGAGGAAAGGGCGTGTTCGAAGCGAGCATTGAGGGGTTGAAGAAGCTCAATCGCGTAGGCTACGGCGATCCGTCCTCCGGCCTGTCGTTGAGCCTGGTCTACAACCCCCAAGGGCCTACTCTTCCCCCGCCACAACAGGAGCTCGAGGCGACATACAAGAAGGAGCTGGGTGGTCGCTACGGTGTGCGCTTCGACCGATTGCTTACCCTGGCCAACATGCCCGTGGGTCGCTTCGGCAGCACGCTGGTATCCAAAGGGCAGTTTCAGCAGTACATGGGGCTGCTTCGTGACGCGCACCGGGACGACAACGTTGACGGCGTGATGTGCCGCACGCTGCTCAGCGTAGACTGGCAAGGTTTTGTCTTCGATTGTGATTTCAACCAGATGCTGAATCTCCCACTGCGACGAAACGGCGCGCCGCGAACGCATTTGTCCGATTTAATGGGGGAGGACTTGGAGGGCAGCCCCATCATGGTTCGGGATCACTGTTACGGATGTACCGCGGGGCAGGGCAGCAGCTGCTCCGGGGCGCTGAACTGAGCAATCCTTCCGGGGCGAGGTGGAAGGCATGACCCGGATTTCCGTCATCATCCCGGTGTGGAACGACGCTGAGTGCCTGGATTCACAGCGCCCGCTGCTTCGCGCGCTGCAGGCCCAAGGTCACGAGGTCATTGTGGTCGACGGGGGCAGCCGTGACGGCAGCCGAGGCCTCGCACGCGAGATCACGCCTAATGTCGTCGACTGCGAGCGGGGCCGCGCGCTGCAAATGAACGCCGGCGCGGCTGCGGCCGGGGGCGATCTGTTGCTGTTCCTTCACGCCGATACGCGGTTGGACCCACGCGCGCTCGAGCCGCTGGTCGCGCAGCGAGAGCGGCGCGGCGATGCATTCTGGGGAAGGTTCGACGTGCGCCTCGACGGCGATCATTGGCTGTACCGAATGATCGAAACCATGATGAACCTTCGATCCCGGATCACCGGGATCGCCACCGGCGATCAGGCCATTTGCGTTTCCCGAGCGCTGTTTCAACAGGTCGGAGGCTTTCCCCGGATCCCCCTGATGGAAGACGTCGCCTTGAGCAAGCGACTGCGCAAGTTTGCCAGGCCGGTATGTCTAAGGCCGCGTGTCGTGACTTCCGCGCGGCGCTGGGCGCGCCACGGGATCGTCGCCACCACGCTGCTCATGTGGCGCTTACGGCTCAGCTATTTTCTAGGCGCAGACCCCGCTAGGCTGGCTCGAATCTATTACGACCCAGAGATCGATAGCGGCCGTTGATCGCCCCGCCCAAGTTCCGGCGTCCGGGAAAAAAATCCGAATCGCTGGCGATACTCGTATTTGCCAGGTCACCAGTGGCTGGTCGGGTCAAGACCCGCCTCATTCCCGCACTCGGTGCAAAAAGAGCCGCTGCGCTGCATCGGCGGCTGACCCGACAGACGCTGACAAGCGCTTTGAATTCGAGAATCGGTCCGGTGATTCTGTTTTGCGTTCCGGACACCCGTCACCCGTTCTTTCGCCAGCTCAAAAGCGATTTAGGTATCTCGCTTCGATCTCAGCGCGGCGCGGACCTTGGCGAGCGCATGCATCACGCTCTCAAATCTGCGCTCTCGCAGCACACTTCCGCCCTCATCATCGGCAGCGACTGTCCCGGTATTGACGAGCAATACCTGCGCCAAGCCGCGGCGAGTTTGATCTCCGGTGACAATCCGGTGGTGCTGGGTCCCGCCCGGGACGGCGGCTACGTGCTGCTCGGCGCCACGCGTCTTGACCCGCTCATTTTTCATGCGGTGCCCTGGGGCAGCGGCCAGGTTCTCGAAGTTACTCGGGCGCGACTGCGTGAATTGGGTTGGAGCTGGAGCGAGCTTGCCCCGATGGAAGATGTGGATAGGCCGGAGGATCTGGTCCGGCTCGAACCAGGGCTGCTGTCCTAACCGGCTTTTCAGCCTCGTTTCAGAAGCTTCACCGCGATGCGTTGCGCATCGATCTGATAATCGCCTCCGACAATGGCCCGCCTCAGGCGAATGAGCTGATCATCGCCGATGGGAGTTCGTCCGCGGCAAAGTTTGCGATCGGGCGAGGAGTGTGTAACCAAAGGCTTCGGCGTGTTTTTAGACGCGCCGGCGCCTCTTACGATGGTTAGGGTCCTTGTGTCGGACATGATTATGCAAACGGGATCTGCATCAGCTGTTATTAGCGTTATCGACGCATTAGTCACACTCTTGAGGGTTTAGTGACTGCGAAAGTGTGACCGAAAGCGTCCATCGAAAAGACCTTCAGAGGTAGGGAGTGAGTGCGCCAAAATTTTGACATACACCGGATTGCCGTCTAATTTCAATCTATTACAGGCGGCACTGGAGCCGCTTCGATTGAAAAGAGGTTCCTTTCAGCCGCTCATGCTCACCGCCGTCGTCATCGACCGCAACGCCTCTCGGGCTGAGGAGACCTGCGCCGTGCTCGAATTTTTGGGCCATATGCCCAGCGTTCAGGCGGATGCGCATCCAGAATCTCTGGCCGGTGCCGACGTGGTCATCCTTGGGCCGCCCGAGAAAGGCGACGGGCTGCTGGACACCTTTCGGCACATCCGTGAGCAGGACCCTCACCTTCCCATCGTGGCGATCAGCGATTCGGAGGAGGGCGGCCCCTGGGAGGAAGAGATTGACCGGGGGTGCATCGCCCGACTTGGCGTGCCGTTGCGGCTGGCTGCGGTGCAAGAGGCTCTGCAGCAGGTCCACGTCTACCGGGAAAACCGGCACCTGGAGGGAGACGCCCGCTCGCCGGAGCTGTTCAGGAACCTGGTCGGCAGCAGCATGGAGGTTCGGCGGGTGCGGACGCTGATCGAGCAGGTGGCGCAAACCGAGGCCACGGTTTTGCTCACCGGCGAGTCCGGCACCGGCAAAGAAGTGGTGGCGCGCAAAATCCACTATCACTCGCCTCGCCGCTACAAGCCCTTCGTGCCGGTGAACTGCGGCGCAATTCCCGGGGATCTTCTGGAAAGCGAGCTGTTCGGCCACGAAAAAGGTGCCTTTACAGGCGCCATCAGTTCGCGCCGCGGCCGCTTTGAAATGGCCGCTGGCGGCACCCTGTTTTTAGACGAAATTGGCGATACGCCTCTCCACATGCAGGTCAAGCTGCTGAGGGTGCTTCAGGAGCGCACCTTCGAGCGAGTGGGGAGTAACGAGAGTCTCACCGCGGACGTGAGGGTGGTCGCCGCCACCCACTCGGACCTGGAGAAATCCATTCGCGAAAAACGTTTTCGCGAAGATTTGTTCTACCGTCTCAACGTGTTTCCTATCCACGTTCCGCCGCTGAGATCCCGCGCTGAGGATCTGCCGCTGCTGGTCAACGACCTGCTGCAACGTTCAGCCGCCGGCGACCGGGATCCGATGTCTCTCGCCCCGGACGCGCTGGCCGCGCTGCAGCGCTATCCATGGCCGGGCAACGTGCGCGAACTGGCCAATCTTATCGAGAGGCTGGCAATTCTGTTTCCCGGTCGCGCGGTAGACGTTAACGACTTGCCGGAGAAATACCGGCCCGGAGTCTTCGCCGGGGGCCTGCACGGTGGCGAGGCTGAAGCGGGCACCGAGATGCCCACCACCTTGCCCCGGGACGGGCTGGATCTGAAAGCCCATTTGAACGCGCTGGAGCGCTCTTTCATCGAGCAGGCACTGGACGACGCGGAGGGGGTCGTGGCCCACGCGGCTAAACGCCTGCGCATGGGGCGAACGACCCTGGTGGAAAAAATGCGCAAACACGGAATCAAACGCAAAGTCTGATTTCGCGCCACCCGTTTTCAGGGAGGCCAGATAGTGCCGTTAATGCGTCACCGAAAATTGACGCGACAAATTTCGGTGTTCTGAAAAAGCTCCCAGCTTGAAATTCCTAACCGATTGTTTTCAATGGGTTGAAAGTGCCAATTCGAGTCGTGAATTAGGAAAAATTCCTGGCCTCAAGATTGCATTACAGCCTCTGGCTAGAAGGAACCAGGAGGCTGTCTCATGCCCGCCAGCGCCGCAATCAGAAAATCACCGGCGGCGAGTCCACAGGACGCGCTCGTCGAGCAACATACTTCGCTCGTTCGCCGTATCGCCTTTCATTTGATTACCCGCCTGCCGCCGAGCGTGCAGGTGGATGATTTGATCCAGGCCGGCATGATTGGCCTGCTGGAAGCTTCCCGCAACTACGCCCCGGGACACGGCGCCAGCTTCGAGACTTTTGCCGGCATCCGAATTCGCGGCGCCATGCTCGATGAAATCAGAAAGAGCGACTGGACGCCCCGGTCCTTGCACCGGAAGCTGCGACAGATTGCGGGAGCGATACGCGACATCGAAAGCGCCGAATCCCGGGACGCGCGGGACTCGGAAGTTGCTGACAAGCTTGGATTGAGCCTGAATGCCTATCATCAGGTGCTGCAAGACGCCTCGGGGCATCGAATATTCAGCCTCGAAGACCTGATTTCGGGAAGTGAGTCCGTGTCTGAGGGCTTAAGCGGAAAATTCGACGGCCCGCTGGAGGATCTCGAGCACGAGCAATTCCGAGACATGCTGGCCAAAGCCATTGCGGGATTGCCTGAGCGCGAGAAGCTGGTGATGGCCCTTTATTACGACGAAGAGCTCAACCTGCGTCAGATCGGCGATGTTCTCAACGTCAGCGAATCCCGGGTTTGTCAGATCCACGGCCAGGCCGTGGTTCGGCTTCGCGCCCGCCTCAAGGAATGGGGCGAGCGAGATACGCTCATTGACTGATTCGGTCAAGTTACCGGAAGTCGCATAATAATATTAGGTATTACATACCGTTACATTATCTTTTTAATTTCGTTTATTTGATTTTTCAGTAGCTGCGACTTAAGCTCTCGGCTTTTCATGCCTGAGAGTCTCCCCCATGGCGCCGCGGCGCGCACGTCGACGTAAGCGCGCAGGAAAGACCGCTCTGCGGAATCTGTTGCTGTGGGAATCCGGCGCCTACGGTTGGGCCCGATGGCGGGTCGTGATCGTGTGGATGGTGGTGGCCGCTTTGGCGACATTCGGCGGCTACCTTTTCTGGCTCAACAAAGAAGTCACCGACCAGTTTGAAGGTCGCCGCTGGCAGGTGCCGGCGCGGATCTTCGCCCGGCCGCTGGAAATTTACCCCGGCGCCGCCCTCACCCCCGAGCAGCTGATGGCGGAGCTTGAGGTGGCCGGCTACCAGCCGGGATCGGTGCGACGCGCCGGTGGCTACGTCCGGCAGGGCGATACCTTTTTCGTGAATCTGCGCGGCTTTCGCTTCTGGGATGGCGACGATCCGCCGCGGCAGCTGAGCATCACCGTGGCGGGTGGTCAGGTGCGTCGCCTGGCGGACGGCACTCGGGCGATACCGCTGGTGCGCTTGCAGCCCGCGCTGATCGGCCGGATTTACCCCGGTCACGGCGAAGACAGGATCCTGCTGCGACTGGAGGAGGTGCCGCCACTTTTCATCAAGGCACTACTGACGGTGGAGGATAGAGGCTTCTATCGCCACTCCGGGATTTCTATCCGTTCCATGCTGCGCGCGCTGATGGCCAACATTCGCGCCCGGCAGACCGTGCAGGGCGGCAGCACCATCACTCAGCAGCTGGCAAAAAACTTTTATCTAACCCCGGAACGGACCATCACGCGAAAGCTGAACGAGGCGCTAATCGCGCTGCTGCTCGAGTTCCACTATGAAAAGAGCGAAATCCTCGAGGCCTATTTAAACGAGGTTTACGTCGGCCAGCAGGGACCGCGAGCGGTGCACGGCTTCGGCCTGGCGGCGCACTTTTTTTTCGGACGGCGCTTAGAAGAGCTGGAGCTGGCAGAGATGGCGCTGCTGGTGGCACTGGTGCGAGGCCCTTCGTACTACAACCCCAGAGTGCATCCGCAGAGGGCCAAGCAGCGTCGTGACCTGGCGCTGGACATGATGGCGGAGCAAGGCGTCGTGCCGACGGAAAAATCCGAGGAGGAAAAACGGCATCCATTGGGCGTGCTCGACGAGGCGCCTCAGGGCCAGTCCCGCTATCCGGCTTTTCTCGACCTGGTATGGCGCCAGCTGCAAAGGGATTATCGCGACCAGGATCTTCGCGGCGCGGGGCTGCATATCTTCACCACCCTGGATCCGCTGCTGCAGCGGCGGGCCGAATCCGCGCTCTCCGCCCGGGTGCGGCAACTGGAGCTCGACAGTGCCCGGCTCGGGCCGGGCTCGCTTCAGGGCGCGCTGGTGCTCACCCGCACCAGCACGGCCGAAGTACTTGCCGTGGTGGGCGGGCGCAAGCCTCGAGAGCCGGGGTTCAACCGGGCCCTCGACGCGGTGCGTCCAATCGGTTCCCTGGTCAAGCCGGCGATCTATTTGGCTGCGCTCGAGCAGCCGGGCCGCTATAGCCTGGTAACCCCTATCGACGACGCCCCGGTGCGGTTGAAGGATCAACGGGGTGAGATCTGGGCGCCGCGCAATTATGACGACAAGCTGCACGGCAGTGTTCCGCTATATGTCGGGTTGGCGAACTCCTATAACCTTGCCACGGTGAACCTGGGGCTCGAGGTCGGTATTGGCCGCGTCGCAGATGTCCTCGAGCGCCTGGGCGTGAGTCGACCTGTTAACAAGTATCCTTCCATGCTGCTCGGTGCCATCGAGCTGTCGCCGCTGGAAGTGACGCAGGTCTACCAGACCATCGCCGCCCAAGGGTTTCGTATTCCGCTGCGCGCGATTCGCGAAGTCACCGACGCCGACGGCAACCCGCTCACCCGCTATCCCTTGAGCGTCACACAAGTGGTTGCGCCGGGACCCGTTTACCTGCTCGCCCACGCGCTCACCGAAGTCATGCGCAGTGGAACCGGGCGGGGCGCCTATCGCCGGCTTTCCGCAGAGCTGGTTACCGCAGGGAAAACAGGCACGACCGACGAGCTTCGGGACAGCTGGTTCGCCGGCTTTACCGAAGAGTTCCTGGCGGTGGTGTGGCTTGGCCGGGACGATAATAAGCCTACGGGATTGAGCGGCACCACCGGCGCGCTCGAGGTCTGGAGCCATCTGATGTCGGGGATCCGAACCCAAGGCTTCGGACCGCCGGTGCCCGATAACGTGGTTTTTTCATGGGTAGTTCCCAGTAGAATCGGTATCGGCAACTTCGGCTTCCGCTGCCGCGATGCGCGCCGGTTGCCGTTCATTCGCGGATTTCAGCCCCGCGATGAACGTTGCGGAGAAAACCGCGCTCCGGTTCCGGTACCGGCGTCACCGCTTGAACCCTCGGATCGACATTGATGAACGGCTACAGAACAATTTCCGCGATCGCTATTACGGCCTTTTTCGCTGGGTGCGCGGCGTCGCGCCCGCCGGCGCCGGTGGACGATCTCGGCGTGCCGGGTACGACTCAGGCGGGGGCACCCGGGGAGATAACTCCTTCGCCCATGGAGGTGCCGTCCACCGGAGACGCTGTAACCATTCCGCTGGGCTATTCCGCTCCCCCGCGGCCAGGGTCCGCGGAATCGCCGCCGCCGGCGGCCAAAGGCAGTGATGCGCCAGCCAATCCTGCGGTGGTTGCGCTGCTCAACGATGCCAACCTGGCGATGCAAAACGGGCGTGACGACCGTGCCGCCGCCAGCCTCGAGCGAGCGCTCAGCATCGAACCGCGGAATGCCTGGCTCTGGCACCGGCTGGCGAGCACCCGGCTGAAGCAGGGCGAACTGGATCAGGCGGCGGCCCTGGCGGCCAAGTCCAACTCCTTCGCTTCGCCGGATCGAAAGCTTCAGGCGGCCAACTGGCGGATTATCGCCGACGTCCATCGACGCCTCGGTGACTTTGACGCCGCTTTGAGCGCCGAAGACCAGGCCACCCGACTCGAGTCTCCGTAATCTGAATCGCTGACCGGCGCTTTCAATTGTCGCACTCGCGAAAGTTTTGAGCGGCTGCGCCTTGCGGGAGATTTGGGAAACACTCACGGCCCGTGCCGGTCAAACCTGTTACGCAGTTGAATGTTGGATTTGGCTGCGCTTAAGTGAGCGTAGAGTCAGGATTCGGACAATGCCGGCAACTCAGCAAAGCATCGAGTATTTTCCCACCCGCTACTGGCACACGCTAAAAGACGGTCGCGTTCAGTGCGACGTGTGTCCTCGGGCGTGCAAGCTGCGGGAAGGGCAGCAGGGACTGTGTTTTGTCCGCGCCTGCAAAGACGGGGAGGTGGTGCTCACCACCTACGGGCGTTCCAGCGGATTTTGTGTCGATCCGATCGAGAAAAAGCCGCTGAATCATTTTCTGCCGGGGACGCCGGTACTGTCTTTCGGCACCGCCGGCTGCAATCTGGCGTGTAAGTTTTGCCAGAACTGGGACATGAGCAAATCCCGGGAAATGGACACCCTGGCGGACTCCGCCAGCCCCGAGGATCTGGCGCGAGCGGCAGAGCAACTCGGCTGCAAAAGCGTCGCATTTACCTACAACGATCCGGTCATTTTTCTCGAGTACGCCATCGACACCGCTCAGGCCTGTCATGAGCGCGGAATCAGGGCCGTCGCCGTCACGGCCGGGTATATCTGCGCTGAGCCGCGGGTTGAGTTTTACCGCCATATGGATGCGGCCAACGTGGACCTGAAGGCTTTCACGGAGCGCTTTTATCACAAGATCACCGGCTCTCATCTTCAGCCGGTACTCGAGACTCTGAAATATCTCAAGCATGAAACCGACGTCTGGTTCGAAATCACCAATCTGGTGATTCCGGGCGAGAACGATTCCGACGCCGAGATCGAAAAGATGACCGCCTGGATCGTAGAAGAACTCGGGCCTGACGTGCCGCTTCATTTCACCGCGTTTCATCCCGACTGGAAAATGATGGACACGCCCGCAACGCCGCCGGCGACGCTGACACGGGCTCGGAAGATCGGGCTGAAAAACGGCCTGCGTTATGTCTACACCGGAAACGTACACGATGAAACCGGCGGCACCACCAGCTGCCACAACTGCGGCGCAGCGCTGATTGTTCGTGACTGGTACGTGCTGAAAGGTTGGCAGCTCACTGATGACGGCCGGTGCGAAGCCTGCGGCACTCTCTGCGCCGGAGTCTTCAACGGCCCGCCGGGTCACTGGGGCGCCCGCCGTCAGCCGGTGCGCCTGCGCGCTGGACTGATCTGAGCCGGACTATTCAGCGTTGATGCGGGAGATTCCTTGA
This sequence comes from Gammaproteobacteria bacterium, assembly GCA_041589735.1. Lineage (GTDB taxonomy): Bacteria > Pseudomonadota > Gammaproteobacteria > HK1 > HK1 > CAMYJH01. Next base: position 11,261 of record JBFHVA010000036.1, read on the forward strand.
AATTGACCCTACCCTGGGAGTAACATGTTCGGCTGTTATTGCGGGGTGGAGCAGTCTGGCAGCTCGTCGGGCTCATAACCCGAAGGTCGCAGGTTCAAATCCTGCCCCCGCTACCAGAGCTCCAGACCCCTTGAGACAGGGGTTTTTTTTGGCAGCCGTACTAGCGTTTTAGGTTGAAAACGCTAGACTAATCAGTTGCCTATCGTTGGATCGATAAAAAAGTGGGCCCCGCGCCCACTTTTTGTTTTGGGCCGAAAATGCAGTACCGGGACGTGCGGCTCAGGGGGCTGATCAAGCCGGCGGTAGAAGCCTTGGGCTACGAGCTTGTCGGCGTGGAATACAGGCGCGGTCGAAAGCGCGCGCTCGTGCGCGTGTACATCGACAAGCCGCAGGGCATCACCCTGGACGACTGTGAGCGCGCCAGCCACCAGGTGAGCGGCGTTCTCGACGTGGAGGATCCCATCGTCGAGCAGTATGACCTGGAGGTTTCGTCGCCGGGACTGGATCGGCCGTTATTCGAGCCGGAGCACTTTGAACGCTTTGCCGGGCAGAGGGTCAGGATTCGACTGAGCCCCCCGGTGGACGGCAGACGAAAGTTTACCGGAGTGCTGCTCGGGATCGAGGATGGCCAAGTGCGCGTGGACGAGGACGGAATCGAGCGCCGCGTTCCGCTGGAGGCGGTAAGTACGGCGCGGCTCGTTATAACGGAGTGACGCGCGGGAATGAGTGTGTGCCGGAGCGAAAAGTTGGGAAACGACTGCGCCCCGGGTTGTCTAGGTCGGTTGTACGCGAGCCCGTTGTCGCTATCGGAGCGGGCTGGAATTTAAGCATGACTAGAGAAATTCTTGCAGTAGCCGAAGTGGTGTCCAACGAGAAGGACGTCGCCAAGGAAATAATCTTCGATGCCATCGAGGCTGCTCTGGCGAGCGCCACGCGCAAACGGCACAGCGAGGATATCGACGTCCGCGTCGCCATCAACCGCGAAACCGGCGACTACGATACCTTTCGACGCTGGCTGGTGGTTGATGACGAGGAGACGCTCGAAAGCGGTGAAGCCAGTGAACGTGAGCCCGTGGAGCCTGCACCCCGCGCCGAAACCGAAGGTGAGGGCGATGAAGAGCTGCCCGAAGGCCCGCGGGAGCTGATCCCGACAAAGGAAATCCTGCTGAGCGAAGCGGTGAAAATCAAACCCGGAATCAGCGCCGGCGAATACATCGAGGAGCCCATTGCCTCGGTGGACTTCGGTCGAATCGCAGCCCAGACGGCAAAGCAGGTGATCGTGCAGAAGGTGCGCGAGGCTGAGCGGGCGCAGGTGGTGGAAGCCTACGAGGACCGCGTCGGCGAGCTCGTTACCGGTGTGGTCAAGCGTCTCGATCGGGGCAACGTCATACTCGACCTCGGCGCCAATGCGGAAGCCGTGATCACGCGTGAAGAGCTGATCCCGCGAGAGCTGGTGCGGCCCGGAGATCGAATGCGCGGGTACTTAAGAGAGGTGCGTTCGGAGCCCAGAGGTCCGCAGCTGTTCGTCAGCCGCACGGCGCCCGAGCTGATGATTGAGCTGTTCAAGCTTGAGGTGCCGGAAATCGGCGAAGGCCTGATTGACATCATGGGCGCCGCCCGCGATCCAGGTTCACGTGCCAAGATCGGCGTTCGGAGCAACGTTCCCAGGATTGATCCGGTGGGCGCCTGCGTTGGCATGCGGGGCTCTCGGGTGCAGGCGGTGTCCAACGAGCTGGCAGGTGAGCGCGTGGACATCATTCTATGGGACGAGAACCCTGCCCAGTACGTGATCAACGCCATGTCCCCGGCGGAGGTGGTCTCCATCGTCGTCGATGAGGAGGCCAAGTCGATGGATGTGGCCGTTGCCGAGGACCAGCTCTCCCAGGCCATCGGCCGCGGCGGCCAAAACGTGCGTCTGGCCAGCCAGCTCACCGGCTGGGAGCTCAACGTGATGACGGAATCCCAGGCCGACGAGCGCAGCGAAGCCGAGGCGGAAAAAATTCTAAAGCTGTTCATGGACAAGCTCGACGTGGACGAAGAAGTGGCGCTGATCCTGGTGCAGGAGGGCTTTTCCACCATCGAGGAGGTGGCCTATGTGCCGATCGCGGAAATGACTGCGATTGAGGAATTCGACGAGGACATCGCTCAGGAGCTCCAGTCCCGCGCCCGGGACGTGATGCTCACCCGGGAGATTGCCAGCGAAGAGGGTTTGAGTGATGCGCCGCCGGCGGAAGATCTGCTTGGGCTTGAAGGCATGGACGAGGCGCTGGCCCAGACGATAGCGCGAAGAGGCGTTATCACTCGGGAGGATCTTGCGGAGCTTGCCGTGGATGATCTGATCGAAATTGCCGACATTGATCGTGAGCGCGCCGGGGCATTGATCATGACCGCGCGCGCGATATGGTTCGAAGACGAGAATGAAAAAGAGAGTGAAAGCGAGAGCGAGGTCTGAGGGTTAAGAGGTGTCTTCAATGGCTGAAGTGACGGTACGTGAACTGGCGGAGTCTGTCGGTATCCCGGTGGACCGACTGTTGGTCCAGCTGGGAGAGTCCGGGCTGCCGCACAGCGATGCCGACCAGCCCATCAACGACCAGGACAAGGCGCATCTCCTCGACCACCTGCGGCGGATTCATGGCAAGGAGCATTCCACCGGCGGATCGAAAAAAATCACGCTGAAGCGTAAATCCGTGAGCGAGCTCAAGGTGGCCTCCGCCCAAGGGAGGAAAAAGACCGTCACCGTGGAAGTGCGCCGCCGCCGAACCTACGGCCCGGCCGCCGGCAAAGGCGCTGCACCGACCGTTTCCAGGGATGACTCGGTCAGCAAGCAGCAGGAAATGGAAGAGGCCAAGCGGGCGCTGCAGGAAGAAGCCAAGCGCCGGCAGCAGGAAGTGGACGAAACGTTGCGCGCGGAAGCGGAGAAACGCGCCAAGGAAATGCCGGTACAGCCCAAGCGTCCACCCAAGCGCAAGGAGCCGCCACCCGCCGAGGCGGAAGCGCCCAAGGAAAAGGAAGCGAGAAAAGAAAAAGTACAAAAAGAAGAACGACTCGCGCCCGAGCAGGTGGTGATGGACGCAGCCGCGCTGACGGCGCCCTCGCGGGGTGATTCTCGCCGCGGCGAGCGCGGAAGGCGGGACAAAGAGGAAGACAAAGAGGAACTGCGCGCGCGCAAGGAGCTTCACGTTGCCAGCGAGAAGCGCGGCCGGCGGCGCAAGCGGCCCAAAGCGCGGACCACGGTGGTCAAGGCGCCGCAGACCAAGCACGGTTTCGAGATGCCTACCGCGCCTGTGGTGCGGGAAGTGACCATTCCGGAAACCATCACCGTCGCCGATCTGGCACAGAAGATGTCGTTGAAATCGAGCGAACTCATCAAGGCGATGATGAACCTTGGCTCCATGGTGACCATCAACCAGGTGCTGGATCAGGAAACGGCGTCCGTCGTGGTGGAAGAGCTGGGACACAAGCCCAAGCTGCTGAAAGAAGATGCCATCGAAGCGGAGATCAAGCAGCACGGCGAAGAGGAGCAAGTGGACGAGTCGCCGCGGGCGCCGGTAGTCACCATCATGGGACACGTGGACCACGGCAAAACCTCGTTGCTTGACTACATCCGCCGCACCAAGGTGGCGTCGGGCGAAGCCGGCGGCATCACCCAGCATATCGGCGCCTATCACGTTGACACCGAGCGTGGCGCGATAACTTTTCTCGACACGCCCGGGCACGCGGCCTTCACCGCCATGCGCGCACGAGGCGCCCAGGCCACAGACGTAGTGGTGCTGGTAGTGGCGGCCGATGATGGCGTCATGCCGCAGACGATTGAAGCCATCCAGCACGCCAAGGCGGCAGGGGTGCCCATTATCGTTGCCGTGAACAAGATCGATCGCCCCGACGCCGATCCCGAGCGCATGCGCCAGGAGCTGTCGAATCACGACGTGATCCCGGAGCAGTGGGGCGGCGAGTCCATATTCGTCGACGTGTCCGCCAAAACCGGCGATGGGGTGGACAAGCTGCTGGAGTCCATTCTTGTGCAGGCCGAGGTGCTCGAGCTCAAGGCCCGTGACAGCGGCCCCGCCCGTGGCGTCGTCATCGAGTCACGGGTGGACAAGGGCCGGGGACCGGTGGCCAGCGTGCTGGTACAGGCGGGACGGCTGAGCAAGGGCGACATGCTCCTTGCGGGCCAGGAGTTCGGACGAGTCCGCAGCCTGTTCGATCACGCCGGCAGAGAGGTTGAACATGCCGGGCCTTCGATCCCGGTGGAGGTCCTGGGCTTGTCCGGTCCGGCCAACGTGGGCGACGAGGCTCTCGTGGTCGAAGATGAGCGCAAGGCCCGGGAAATCGCCTTGTTCCGCCAGGGCAAAATCCGTGAGGTGCGCCTGGCCAAGCAGCAGGCAGCGAAGCTCGATGACGTCTTCGAGCAGCTCGCCGAAGGCGAAGCCAACAGCCTCAACGTTGTGCTCAAGGCCGACGTGCAGGGATCGGTTGAAGCTCTGCGTGACGCGCTGGTGAAGCTTTCCGGCGACGAGGTCAAAGTCAACGTGGTGGCCGCCGGTACCGGCGGCATCAGCGAGACCGACGTCAATCTGGCAATCGCGTCTTCGGCCATCATCATTGGATTCAACGTGCGCGCGGACAGCGCGGCCCGGAAGCTGGTTGAGAGCGAAGGCGTGGACATGCACTACTTCAGCGTGATCTACGACGTCATCGACACGGTCAAGCAGTCGGTCGCCGGATTGCTTTCGCCCGAGTACAAGGAAGAAATTGTCGGTATTGCAGAAGTGCGCGATGTATTCCGCTCAAAGAAATTCGGGTCGGTTGCGGGCTGCATGGTCACCGAGGGTGCGGTCAAACGGAACAATCCCATCAGGGTCCTGCGCGACAACGTGGTTATCTACGAAGGCGAGCTGGAATCGCTGCGGCGATTCAAAGACGACGTCAGCGAAGTCAAATCCGGCACCGAGTGCGGTATCGGGGTCAGAAATTACAATGACGTAAAAGTCGGCGATCAAATCGAAGTTTTCGAAAGAACCGAAATCGCCCGCCAGGCTTGAAATTGACGCCTTCTCCAGCTCATTTCGTGTAAGCTCTGGCGCATATCGCCGAACTGCGGGCGCTCAACGGTCGCCCGGCAAGGCCGCATCACTAGACCGCCAGGCGCGGTGCCGATTTCGCCGCGCAAAGTAGAGTTCGACACCGGTTAAGCAGATATGGGCGAGAGGGAATTCGGTCGCGCGGAGCGCGTGGCGTTGCAGCTAAGGAAAGAGCTTGCCTGGGTGCTCGAGCGTGAGATGCAGGACCCCAGAGCCCACATGGTCACCATATCCCGGGTCGAGGTGTCCAGAGACTTGAGCCACGCGCGGGTGTTCGTTTCAGCGCCCGAAGACCATCCGATGAAAGAAGTGCTGGCGGTGTTGAATCACGCCGCCGGCTACCTGCAGATACGTCTCGGTGAGCGCGTTCGCATGCGCTATCTTCCGCGGCTCCGATTCCAGGAAGACAAGGCGCTTGGTAAAGCGAGCCGCATTGACGCCCTGCTCGCGGACGCCAAATCCCGCCGGCGCTTAACGTAGCCCGCTTATGACCGCATCGAAGATCGGCATATAGGCGAGTGGGAAGAAAGCCGCGAAAAGGACGCAGCGTCGACGGTATCGTGTTGCTGGACAAGCCGGTGTCGTTTGGTTCCAACCAGGTGCTGCAGCGGGTCAAGCGTTTGTTTCAGGCGCGCAAGGCGGGGCATACCGGGAGCCTGGATAAGCTCGCCAGCGGCCTGCTGCCAATCTGCCTCGGCGAAGCCACCAAGTTTTCCACTTTCTTGCTCAATTCCGACAAGCGCTATCAGGCGGTCTTCCAGCTGGGCGCGGTGACCACCACCGGTGACGCCGAAGGTGAAGTGACCGAGAGCAGATCATTCGAGCCTTTTACACGCGATCAGCTCGAGGCCGTTATCGCTCGCTTTCGCGGAGAGATCGAACAGATCCCGCCGATGCACTCGGCCATCAAGCACAAGGGTCAGCGACTTTATAAGCTTGCCCACCAGGGGCTCGAGGTCGAGCGGGAGCCGCGTCGGATCACGATCCACAGTCTTGAACTTCGCGACTTCGGTGAAGATTTCATGGCGGTCGAAGTTTTTTGCTCCAAGGGCACCTACGTCCGTACTCTGGCGGAAGACATCGGCCAGGCGCTCGGTTGTGGTGCCCACGTCAAGGCGCTCCGAAGAATCGGCGCGGGACCCTTCGACGCATCCCAGATGATCAGTCTCGAGCGCCTGGAGCAGCTCGCCGAAGAAGGGCTCGATGCCCTGGACGAGGTATTGGTTCCCATGGAGGCAGCGCTCTCCGCATGGCCGGAGGTTCGGCTGCCGGAGAACGCCGCCTTTTATTTGAAGAAAGGCCAGCCGGTGCTGGTACCCAAGTCACCGACCCGAGGCTGGGTGCGGTTGTACGCTTCTGGCGACCGCTTTCTCGGCGCCGGCGAGGTGCTTGACGATGGCCGCATCGCGCCCCGTCGGCTGGTCGCGGGCAGCTGATTTTTACACCAGAAAATCAAATGCTTATCACCGGCCCCGAGAGGCGATTCGGCCTTGTTCAACGGCAGGGCCGCGGGTAGAATACGCGACCGATTTAGTAACGGATTAGAATTTGATGTCGCTCAACGCTGTTGAAAAGGAAAAGATCGTCCAGGAATATCAGCGATCACCCGGCGATACGGGATCGCCGGAAGTTCAGGTGGCCTTGTTGTCCGCCCGTATCGGGCACCTCACCGACCACTTTCGAGCCCACATTCAGGACCACCACTCGCGCCAGGGCCTGCTGAAAATGGTCAGCCGGCGCAGAAGGCTTCTTGATTACCTCAGAGATAAAGACATCGAGCGTTACCGAGCACTAATCGGCCGTCTTGGCCTGCGTCGGTGACATCATTTCCGTCGCTTCCATCGACCGGAGGCCCATCCTCGAGTCCTCGTTCGTTCCCGGTGTTTACCGTGGAGCGTAACGCCTGTCCGTTTGCAAAGAGACGCGAAGCATAGGGCTTCGCCGTCCGTTAGGGAAAGAAATATGACCGCTCACTCCAAGTCCATTCCATTCGGAAGCCGCACCCTGGTACTCGAAACCGGAGAAATCGCCCGACAGGCGTCCGGCGCCGTACTGTCGAGTCTCGGGGATACCCAGGTGCTCGTCACCGTGGTCGCCGAGAAGTCCGGCGACCCCAATCGAGGCTTTTTTCCGCTGACGGTGGACTACCAGGAAAAAACCTACGCCGCCGGAAGAATTCCCGGAGGCTTCTTCAAACGCGAAGGGCGCCCCAGCGAAAAGGAAACGCTGACCTGCCGACTCATAGATAGGCCGCTGCGTCCCTGTTTCCCCAAAGGATTTAAAAACGAGACCCACGTTATCGCCACCGTGCTTTCCGTGGACCCGGAAGTGGATCCGGATATTCCTGCCCTTATCGGCGCCTCCGCCGCGATCGCGATCTCCGGCATACCTTTCAACGGTCCCATCGGCGCCGCGCGGGTGGGTTACGTGGACGGCAACTTCGTCCTCAATCCGACAGCGACCCAGCTGGCGGAATCGAAACTCGACCTGGTGGTGGCCGGCACCAAGCAGGCCGTGCTGATGGTGGAGTCGGAGGCCAAGGAGCTGCCCGAGAAAGCCATGCTCGACGCAGTGATGTTCGGCCATGAGCAGTTTCAAGCGGCCATCGGCTGCATCGAAGCGCTGGCGTCAGAAGCGGGCTCGCCGGCGTGGGACTGGGTGGCGCCGGAGCCGAACATGCCGCTGGCGGAACGGGTCAAGCAGCTGGCGGAACAGGGTCTTGGCGAAGCCTATCTAGTGGTGGACAAGCTCGAGCGGCGCGACCGGGTCCAGGAAATTCGCGAGTCGGTTATTGCCGAGCTGTGTGAGGGAGATGAGCCGCAATGGTCGCCGGCCGAAGTTCTGGACGCTTTTTCGAGCCTGGAAAAAACCATCGTCCGCGGACGCATTGTTCGTGGAGACAAACGCATTGACGGCCGGGACCGCAGCGATGTGCGGGAGATCCGTACCCGGGTTGGCGTGATGCCGAGAACCCACGGCTCGGCCCTGTTCACCCGCGGCGAAACCCAGGCGCTGGTGGTGACGACGCTGGGCACCGGACGCGACGCGCAAATCATCGACGCGATCGAAGGCGAGCGCCGCGATCCCTTCATGCTTCACTATAACTTTCCCCCTTATTGTGTTGGTGAAACAGGAAGAATGCTGGGACCAAAGCGTCGCGAAATTGGCCACGGGCGGCTCGCCCGGCGGGGCATTCAGGCGGTGCTGCCGGACATGAACGAGTTCCCTTACGTGATTCGCGTGGTCTCGGAAATTACCGAGTCCAACGGCTCGAGCTCGATGGCGTCGGTGTGCGGCACCAGCATGTCGCTGATGGACGCGGGGGTGCCCATCCGCGCCCCGGTGGCGGGCATCGCCATGGGTCTGATCAAAGAACCGGACAGCCACGTGGTGCTGTCGGACATCATGGGCGACGAGGACCACCTCGGCGACATGGACTTCAAGGTCGCAGGCACCGGCGAAGGGGTGACCGCGCTGCAGATGGACATCAAGATCGACGGCATCACGCGTGAGATCATGGACCAGGCGCTGGAACAGGCGAAGCAGGGACGGTTGCACATACTCGAGAAGATGGCCGAGACAATAGGCGCGCCGCGGGCCGACATGTCCGAGTACGCCCCGCGGATCCTAACCCTGCAGATCAATCCGGAGAAAATTCGCGATGTCATCGGCAAGGGCGGAGCCACTATTCGCGCAATTACCGAAGAGACCGGAACCACCATCGACATCAGCGACGACGGTACGGTGAAGATCGCCTCGGTGGACAACGCCGCGGCGCAGGAGGCCAAGCGGCGAATCGAGCAAATTACTGCCGACGTAGAGGTCGGGATGATCTATGAAGGTCGTGTCGCCAAGCTGATGGACTTCGGAGCTTTCGTCAACATCCTCCCCGGCAAGGACGGTCTGGTGCACATCTCCCAGATCTCGAATGAACGGGTGGAGAAAGTCAGCGACAAGCTGAGCGAAGGCGATCGAGTTCGGGTCAAGGTGCTGGAAGTGGATAAGCAGGGACGAATTCGTCTCAGTATGAAGGCCATCAGCGCGAACTAGCGGAAGGTAACATGTAACCAGTGACGAGTAACAAGTAAGAGGTTGCTTGTCACTGATCACCGTCCGCTTTCTCAAGAGAAGCGGGATCCTTTTTTCCAAGCCGCATCTCGCTCCTTATCAGGCACACTTGTCTCGATTTCAGCTCGGCGTAAGGCGATCAGAGCAAGTGTTCTCCTGCTTGCTACTTGTCACATGTCACTTCTTCCAGAAAGTCCGGGATCCTTTCTTCCAGCCAGTAGCGGGGGTGCCAGGGAGATCCGCCCGCGATAAAGCCCACGTGTCCTCCACGGGGACTCAGCTCAAGCTTCACCTGCGGCGACAGCGAGTCGGCGCTCGGGACCACCGAAGGGGTCATGAATGGATCGTCCGCGGCATGAATGATGAGAGTGGGACGGCGCACGTGATGCAGTAGCGGCGCGCAGCTCGAGCGTCGATAGTAGTCGTCGGCGTCCGCGAAGCCGTGTAGCGGCGCCGTCACTTTGTCGTCGAACTGGTGGAAAGTGCGCGTCGCCGCAAAGTTCCCAATACCGCTCGGCAGGGGCCGCGACGCGAGCTTGCGCCGCATTTTTCGTTTAAGCGCGGATACCAGGCGCCATTGGTAAAGACGCGAAGCGCCTCGTTCCAGCCTTGACGCGACATCGGCCAGGGAAAAGGGTACCGACACGGCGACGGCGGCATCTACCGGAGCGTCCGCGCCCGTCTCGGCCAGCCACTTGAGCATCACATTTCCTCCGAGGCTGAAACCGACCAGGGATAAGGATTCGTCCGTGTGGCCTGCGACAATCCGCGAAGCCACGTAGGCCAAGTCCGCGGTATCCCCCGAGTGATAATTTCGGGCCAGGCGATTCAGGCTTCCCGAGCAGCCACGAAAGTGAAGAACACCGGCGCGAAAACCGCGCCCCGCAAGCGAGCTCAGCAGGCCTCGGGCATAGTGGGAACTGCTGCTGCCTTCCAGCCCGTGGAGAATCAGCACCAGCCGCTCCCCTTGACCGGCCCAGTCGATATCAACGAAATCTCCGTCCGGAAGCTCGATCCGCTCCCGTTCCCGGCTCGGCCTCGGGCGCCAGCGGAACAACACCGGCCACAGGGTTTGAAGATGCGGGTTTCTCAGCCACCAGGCGGGCATGAACTTGCTTTCGACCACGACGCCGTTCGGAGCCGTCGAGGCGAGCGGCGCGCCGGCTTTGGAGAGCACCGACTCGGCGGGGAGGCTCATCCGATTACGTCGCCAATGGGATAGGGCAAGTCCATCAGCTCGATCCGGGTTCCGGCGGCGGAGCCAAGATGCAGCGTGCCGGTTGCCGCAGCGTCGATCCGCAACACGGCCAGCGCCGCGAATCCGTCCGCCTCCCCACGGGGCGCGCTGGTCAAGATTTGCCCCGCCTCGGATC
>JBFHVA010000037.1:0-21663 GCA_041589735.1 Gammaproteobacteria bacterium
CTACGTTGGGATGCCGGACGTGGATTCCGATATTGATCAGGACGGGGTAATGTTTCCGGACATGCCCTGGACCGTCGCTCCGAATCACGCCTCACCGCTGCGCGACCAGGTGGTCAACGCCTGGCCAAACTCGCTGCCGGCGTACCTGCGACTCTACGCTTTCGGCGCGGACGCTTACGGACTGGTGCCGCGCCTGAAGACCCTCAAGGAGCGCCGCTATATAGAATACGCCGGGGCCACAGGCGCGCTGTCGGTGGACAGCCAGAACCGCATCGAGCGTCGTCTGCTTTGGGCGAAGTTCGAAAGCGGGGTGCCCCGCGTACTGAGCCAGCTGCCGACACAATGAGCGCGCGGATGAACAAGGATCCCCGAGCGCGTGGCCGCCGGGCGGAGCGGGTCGCCCGCGAGTTCTTGACAACTCGCGGTCTCCAACCCCTTTGCGAAAATTACCATTTTCGAGGCGGTGAAATTGACCTCATCATGCGTGACGGCGATACCATAGTGTTTGTGGAAGTCCGTTATCGCAACAACGCGGACTTCGGTAGCGGCGCCGAATCGATAACCGCTCGCAAGCAGAAACGGGTAATTGCAACGGCGATGCATTATCTGCAGCATATGGAAAGCAACGCAAATCCGCCGTGCCGATTCGACGTGATTGCCGTGAGCGACGAAATGCACAGTAACGATGTCGAGTGGATACCAGACGCCTTCGATGCGAGATGACAGCAATGAAAGTTCATCGGCAGGTACTGTGAGCGTGACGGAGATACCACAAGCGGTTGCACGGATCTCGGCGATATTCGACGATTCTGTGGAAACCAAGCGGCGGGCTTCTTCACTTCTTGCCCCGGCGGTGGCCAGCGCGGGGGCGCTGATTGCGGACGCGCTTCGGAGCGGCCACAAAGTCCTGAGCTGCGGCAACGGTGGCTCCGCCGCGGATTCACAGCACTTCGCTGCGGAACTTATTAATCGTTTCGAAACCGAAAGAAGAGCCCTCGCCGCCGTCGCGTTGACGACAGATTCTTCGACGCTAACTTCGATCGCCAACGACTACAGCTACGACAGGATTTTTTCCAGGCAAATCGAAGCGCTGGGTGCACCGGAAGACGTCCTTCTCGCCATAACCACGAGTGGCGCGTCTCCAAATGTTGCCGACGCAATTCGCGCGGCCCACGAAAAAGGCATGCGGGTGGTATTAATGGACGGCAAGGACGGAGGCGCCGCGGCAGCCGCGATTCGTCCGACGGACGTCGAGTTGCGGGTTCCCTCAAACTCCACTGCTCGAATTCAGGAAGTTCACTTGTTAATCATTCATTGCCTTTGCGATTTCATCGACAAGGTTTTTGAAATGGAGGCCGATTGAATGTCGATCACAAGAAAACTGTTGCTTACAATGATCATCGCTGCACAAACGGCGTTGCTTGGCGGCTGCGTTGCGGCCGTGGGTGCCGGCGCGGTTACCGGCGCCGCCGTTGCGTATGACCGACGCACCGCCGGGACTTTCGTCGACGATGGGCTCATCGAGATGAAGGCGGTAGGTGCACTACAGAAGGACGAAGAGGTGTGGAATTACTCTCACATCAACGTAACCAGCTACAACAACATCGTGCTTCTAACCGGAGAGACGCCGAGCGAGGCCCTGCGCCAGCGGGCGGCCCAAACCGTGGCCAATCTGCAGAAGGTTCGCAAAGTCCACAACGAGGTCGCCGTGGCCGCTCCCAGCTCGGTGCTCTCGCGTTCGGGCGATACCCTGATTACAGGTAAAGTAAAGACGGCGCTGCTCAACAGCGATAAGGTCGACGCCACGCGAATCAAGGTCGTCACAGAAAACGGCGTGGTCTATCTCATGGGCCTTGTGACGCAGACGGAAGCCGACGCTGCTACCGAAGTCGCGCGCCGGGTAGGCGGAGTGCAGCGCGTGGTGAGGATCTTCGAGTTTATCGACGCCTGACGCGCGGCGCCGTTCGGAAGGCTTTTAGTCTCAACCGCCCTCGATTTCGTCGAGGGCGTTGCGATAGATTTTCGCGTCTTCGTCGCTGAAACAACACGCGATTATTTCCGTGAACGACGCTTCATAGGCGCGCATGGTCGTCAGCGCAATACGCGCCGCTTGTGCCTTTGGAAATCCGTAGGCTCCGGTGCTGATGGCGGGGAAGGCAATCGTTCGCACGCGCTTGTCCAGCGCAAGTTGCAGGCAGTGCCGGTAACAACTTTCCAGAAGCTCGGGTTCTCCTCGCTTTCCCCCGGACCAGACCGGCCCCACTGCGTGGATGACGTATTTGGCCGGCAGCCCATGCCCGCTGGTGATCCGCGCCTCGCCGGTGGGGCAGCCGCCCAGGCCCTCGCACTCTTCGCGCAACCCGGGTCCCGCCGCCCGGTGGATTGCGCCGTCCACGCCACCACCGCCAAGAAGGGTGGTGTTGGCGGCATTGACGATGGCGTCTACCTTAAGACGCGTAATATCTTCTACCTGCACGCTGATCATGCGGATTCCCGCCCGGAAAGCGTTTGTACGAAACCCGGCTTTGGCTCAGCTATAGAGACGCGATGGAACTGAACGGTGTCCTGCTCGGCCTGCTCCTCATCGGGGCAGTCTATCTGGCGTGGCGCAACAGCATGCGGGCGCGAGAGCGCGCAGTCTCGTTTTGCCGCAAACTGTGTTCGCGACACGAGGTGCAGTTCCTCGACGATACCGTCGCCCTGACCCGCCTGGGTATTCGGCGGGATCCCGTCCGCGGACTGAAACTCCACCGCGTTTATGAGTTCGAATTCAGCACCGAGGGGCAAAGCCGCTCTCTGGGCAGCGTCATTCTCACCGGGGACCATATCGATGCCGTCTATCTGCCGGGAATCACCAGCTATCTCGAACATTAGATCGTTGTCAACGCAGCCGGGGACGCAAACCGTGTTTGCTCCGCTCGGATCCTATCGTCAGCATGGGTAACGATTACTTGACAATGCGCAGGGCCGGTCGGCCTGCAGACTTGGAATCGTCCGAATCTCCATCCGGCGGCTCCGGCTCGGGCGTCTCCTCGGGAAACGACATCCCTGCACCGTTTTCCCGCGCGATGACAGCCTGCACCGCAGCAACAGGAACAGACACCTGAAAAACCACACCGCCAAAACGAGCGCCGAATTCTATCCGCTCGTTACCGATCACCAGGCTGCGAACCGCACGTTCAGAAATATTCAGCACGATTCGTCCATCGGAAACGTACTGACGCGGAACCTGCACGCCCTCGAGGTCGGCGTCGACAACAATTTGAGGCGTCAGCGAGTTGTCTACGATCCATTCGTGCACGGCCCGTATCAAGTAAGGCCGGCTCGGCGTCATATCGATTTCTGATGACGAGGCCAAGTCAAAGCTCGGAAGAATTACTTCGCTGTTTCCTCTTTCCGTAGATACGCAGTCTTTTTTCGGGAGCCCGACCAGCTTGTCAAGGCTCTCGCATTTCGCGTTCGGCCTCGGAAAGGCTCGTTTCGAAGGCTTCGCGCTCGAATATCCGCTCTGCAAATCTATACAGAGGTTTTGCCTGGCTGGGCAGTTTGATCCGGTAGTGCGACAAGCGCCATAGCACCGGCGCCAGATAACAATCGACGAGAGAATAATCGTCAGACATGAAAAATTTCTTTTGCCCGAACATCGGCGCGATTGATGTCAAGTGATCCCGGAGGCTTCGTCTGGCGCCATCGGCCTGTTTGCCGTCACTCTCGATCAGCGATACCAGTTCGTAAATATCACGCTGTATTCGGTATCGGAATAGCCGATTGTTCGCTCTCGCCACGGGATCGACCGGCATGAGCGGCGGATGGGGAAAGCGCTCATCGAGATATTCCATGATGATTTGTGGCTCGTAAAGCACCAGCTCGCGATCTACGAGCGTAAGAATCGACCCATATGGATTCAGGTCCTTGAGATCCTCGACCGAATCTTCGGTTGAAACGCTCTGTATTTCGACGTTTATCGCCTTTTCGGCCAGAACGAATCGTACCGCATGACTCGAAGGATCCAACGGATCGGAATACAGGGACATGACGGACCTGCGGTTCGCCAGCAACGCCATTAGCTTAACTCCGGATTGTTCCCACGCGGGGATAACACGAATACCTCCAGGCTCCACGCCGCGGATATTTAAACGCGGCAAATACCACAGTCCATACGTGGAACCGGAGCGATGTCAGTGAACGTCCTTCCAGTACTCCTTGTACAGGCCGTAACTCAAAACGAATAGAACCGCCAGGAAAACCAGCACCCATATGCCAATGTCGTACCGAACCAGCTGGGCCGGCTCACCTAGGTAGACCAGAAAGTTCACCAGGTCCCGGACGGCTTTGCGGAATTGCCCCGGCTCCATGGCGCCCGCCTGAGTTACCCTGAGTCGGTCGGTGGCTTCGACATGCGAGCCGTCAACAAGCGTAAGCGTCGTGTGCAGCAGAATATCTTCGCCCGATGCTTCCAGCGCGTGAAGATGGCTGGACTCGACGTTTTCAGGCCGCTCGCCGCGCACGTATTCCTGGATCCCCTGCTCGGGCCAGAGCACGTGGGGCATGGCGACGTCGCTGAAAACGACGTTGTTCACTCCGAAAGGCCTGCCGGGATCGTCGTCCTTGTAAAAGGTCACCAGGTACGAGTACAGCCAGTCTACCCCGCGGGCGCGAGCAATCACCGAGAGATCCGGCGGCGGCACGCCGAACCAGGTGGCGGCGTTTTCCGCGGGCATGGCCACGTCCATCTTGTCGACGACTTTATCACCTGCGAACAGCAGGTTTCGCTCCACCTGTTCGTCGCTCAGGCCCAAATCCTGCCCCATGCGGTTGTAGCGCATGAAGCTGGCGGAATGACAGCTCACGCAGTAATTCACGAACAGCTTGGCGCCGCGCTGAAGCGACGCCTTGTCGCCCAGATCGGGATCGGCCGGAAGCAGCTCGATCTCCGCACCCACCGCCATGCTCGTTCCGGGCAGCGCGGCAAGAAGCGCGGCAAGTATGATTTTCTTCACCCTCACGTCACACGCTCCGGGACCGGTTTCGATTCGTTCAGCCCGGGCTTGAATATCGGGCCGAGATAAAAGATTAGGAAGTAACCGATGGGGAGCAACGAGCTCAGCGCCATCAGGCCGCCATTACTCGGGTCAAATCGTAACCAGTCAAAGAACAGCATCAGCACCACCAGGACGATCACCGTGCGCCTGTAATAGTCCGGGCTCCTGTCTTCGCTGTAGATCCAGAGTGTCAGGAACCAAAGGAAATACAGCTCGCCCAGGCGCAGGCCGAGCTCGGACTTGCCGACCGTGACCGGCTCTGTGCCGAGATAACCCAGGATCACGAAGGTCACCGCAAAAACCGCCAGCGCCAGCTTGTACAGGGTGCTGCGATAGCGGATGGACTTGACCGGGTGACGGTCGAGCCAGGGCAGAACGAAGAAGATCAACACCGCGACACCCATGGCCAATACGCCCGTGAGCTTGTCCGGTATGGCCCGGAGAATCGCGTAGTAGGGGGTGAAATACCATACCGGAACGATGTGCTCCGGTGTCTTAAGAGGATCCGCCGGCACGAAGTTGGCGCTTTCTAAGAACCAGCCGTAGAAATCCGGTATGAAGAACATGACGATGGCAAAGATGATCAAGAACGCCACTGAGCCCATGATGTCCTTCACGGTGTAGTAGGGATGGAAGGGGATTCCGTCCTGAGGAATGCCTTCGGCGTTCTTGTTCTTCTTGATCTCGACGCCGTCCGGATTATTGGATCCAACTTCGTGCAGCGCCATGATGTGAGCCGCGACCAGACCCAGCAGCACCAGCGGCACGGCGACGACGTGGAACGAGTAAAAGCGATTCAGGGTCGCGTCGGAGACCACATAATCGCCCCGGATCCAGAGGGCCAGGCTCTCACCTACCCAGGGCACCGCGCCGAACAGCGAGACGATCACCTGCGCGCCCCAAAACGACATCTGGCCCCACGGAAGTAGGTAGCCGAAGAAGGCCTCCGCCATGAGGGCCGCGTAAATCATCATTCCCAGTATCCAGATAAGCTCTCGGGGATACTTGTAGGAGCCGTACATGATGCCCCGGAACATATGCAGGTAAACGACAATGAAAAAGAACGATGCGCCCGTGGAGTGCATGTAGCGGATGGCCCAGCCCCAGGGCACTTCGCGCATGATGTATTCCACCGATTCGAAGGCGTGCTCGGCGGAAGGCTTGTAGTGCATGGTGAGCCAGATGCCGGTGACGATCTGCAGGATCAGCACCAGCAGCGCGAGCGATCCGAAGAAGTACCAGATATTGAAGTTCTTGGGGGCGTAGTATCTGGCCAGATGCTCATTCCACAACTTGGTGAGCGGGAAACGCGTGTCCGTCCAATCGAGCAGTCCGGTGAGAAATGCTTTCATCAGGCGGCCCCCTGATCCACGCCGATGATGATGCGGCTTTCGCTCAAGTATCTATACGGCGGCACCTCGAGGTTGGTGGGCGCCGGCACGCCGGCGTAGACCCTGCCGGCCATGTCGAAGCGCGAGCCGTGGCAGGGACAGAAGAACCCGCCCTTCCACTGGGGGCCTAAGTCGCTGGGGGCAACCTCGGGACGATAGGTCGGCGAGCATCCCAGGTGGGTGCAAAGTCCGACCAGCACCAGATATTCCGGCTTGATGGCGCGGTGCGGATTCTGTGCGTAGGCCGGCTGTTGCTCCGCTTCCGAGTTCGGATCCCGCAGCTTGTCTTCAAGGGTCACCAGGGAGGCGAGCTGTTCTTGAGTCCTGCGGACGATCCAAACCGGCTTGCCCCGCCATTTGACCGTGGTCATTTGTCCCGGCTCGAGCTTGCTGATGTCCTCTTCCACCGGCGCGCCGATGGCTTTGGCGCGTTCACTGGGCTGAAGCGACACGACGAAAGGTACCGCAGCGAATGCCACACCAACCGCGCCGACCACCGTGGTCGCACCCGTGAGGAATCGGCGCCGTCCAATATCTACGCCATCACCACTCATGATTTGAGAAGACTCCTAAGCTGGGATTGCCGGATGAATTGTTGTTTTCAATCGGCCCGGGAACTAAATACGGCGCGTAATGATTGGGCGCGCTAACTTTTTGATCGTCCTATAAGCGCCGGAGGAGGTCAAGGCCACAAGCGCGTCAGCGCCCGGCGAACGCCCGAGCGCCGGGATCCGCAAGGGTCTGGTCTAGCGCGGCGAGAAAAGCCGCGTTCTCCTCGGCAGTGCCGACGGTCACTCTGAGACAGTTGTTGAGCGCCGGAGCTGTGCCGTCCAGATTTTTTATCAGGACTTTTCGCTGCTTGAGTCCGTCGAATATCAATTGTGCGTCAACGCCAGATGACCGAAACAGCAGGAAATTGGCGCGGCTCGGCCAGACCCGCAGCTCCTCGATTTCGGCGAGCGTGGCGGTCAACGCTTCACGCTGGCGGCAGATTTCGTCGCTCTGTCGGCGGAAGACGTCGCGGTGTTCCAGCGCGAATGCCGCCGACCGCTGGGTAAGCACGTTGATATTGTAAGGCAGTCGGAGCTTCTCCAGCTGTTCAATCCAGGCGCTTGCACCCACCAGATATCCCAATCGGAGGCCGGCAAGGCCTAGTTTGGAAAGAGTGCGCATCACGACCACGTTGTCGAATTCTCGCCAGCGCGCGATCCAGGAATCGCCGGCGAAGGGCGCGTAGGCCTCGTCGATGACCACCAGGCCCTGAGCCTCGCGCGCCACCGCCACGATCGCTTCTGGGTCGAAAAGATTTCCGGTGGGGTTGTTGGGATAGGCAAAAAAAACCAGCGACGGCTGGCGATGTTTCACGGCGGCGAGCGTCGCTTCGGTGTCGAGAGCGAAGCTTTCCCGCTCGAGCGGCACCTCGACGAACTCCACGCCGGAGGCGACGGCGCAGCGCCAGTACATGACGAAGCTCGGGGTCACGGACAGCACCGCGGCGCCCGGGCGGGCGAATACTGTAGAAAGCAGCTGGATGAGCTCGTCGGATCCGTTACCGAGCACCAGCGGCTGATCTCGCTTGAGACCTTCCGATTCTCTGATCCGTCCTTTGAGCTCGGTGGCTTGAGGATCCGGATAGCGGTTGAGCGGCGTGTCGCGCAACCGCGCGAGCCACTCCGCGCGCATATCCTCGGACCAGGAGTAGGGATTTTCCATCGCGTCGAGCTTCACCATTCCGCCGGCGTCGGTGACGCTGTAGGGCGTGAGCTCCCTGAACTCGGGTCTTACCAGCTGCTTAACGCGTCGGGCCGCATTCGCGTCAGCAGCGGGCTGAGTCTTGGCCCGGTTACTCACCGCCGTTTCGAATCTCCGCGGATCGCGCGTGGGCGGTCAGCGCCTCACCCCGTGCAAGGTGCGCGGCCACACCACCCAGCGCGCGGGCGCCTTCGGGCGTGCAGTGGATGACGCTGGACCGCTTCTGAAAGTCATAAACGCCGAGAGGCGAGCTGAATCGCGCGGTCCCTCCGGTAGGCAGCACGTGATTGGGACCGGCGCAGTAGTCGCCCAGGGCCTCGGCGGTAAATCGCCCCATGAATATGGCGCCGGCGTTGCGTACCGCGGGCAGCAGCGCATCTGGATCCTCCACCGAAAGCTCCAGGTGCTCCGGCGCGATCCGGTTGACCACTGCGATGGCCTGGTCCAGGTCCTCAACGCGAATAAAGGCGCCCCGACGCGTCAGCGAGCGGCGAATGATGTCGGCGCGCTCCATCTTGGGCAGCAGGCGCGCCACCGCGTCGGCCACCCGATCGAGATAAGCGCCGTCGGGACAGATCAAAATCGCGCGCGCGTCCTCGTCGTGCTCCGCCTGAGAGAATAGATCCAGGGCGGTCCAGTCTGGAGGGGTGCTGCCATCGCTGACGATGAGAATCTCCGAGGGTCCCGCGATCATGTCGATGCCCACCTGCCCGAACACCAGGCGTTTGGCCATCGCCACGTAGGCGTTTCCCGGACCCACGATCTTGTCTACGCGCTCGATGCTCTCGGTGCCGTAAGCGAGCGCCGCCACCGCCTGGGCGCCGCCCACCGTGAGCACCTCGCTGACCCCGACAACCTGGGCCGCCGCCAGCACCAGCTCGCTCAAGGCCCCGTCCGGCGCCGGCACCGACAGCACCACCTTGCCGACACCGGCAACCTTGGCCGGCACGGCATTCATCAGCACCGATGAGGGATAGGCGGCTTTGCCACCGGGCACGTAAAGTCCGACCCGTTCCAGCGGCGTGATCTGCTGCCCCAGGCGGGTGCCGTGCTCGTCGCTGAAGGACCACGATTCCTGCAGCTGCCTCGTGTGGTACTCGTGGATCCGTTCAGCGGCGGTCTCGAGCGCGCGCCGCGTTTTTTTGTCGGTGGCGGCCCAGGCCTCCGCGATCCTCGATTCGGGGACAAACAGGTCCCGAACGCTATTGGCATCGAGGCGATCGAAGCGGCGGGTATATTCCAGGACCGCCGCGTCACCGCGCTTGCGCACGTCGTCGATAATCTTCCGCACGCTGGCTTCCACCACGGCGTCTGACTCCTGCGGCGAGGAAACGAGCGCCTCGAGGCCAGGATCAAACCCTGGGTCCGAAGCGTCCAGACGGAAGATCTCGATCTGCTTTGTCAACTGGGTTACCCGCGGGCGGCCGCCTGAACCGCGGTCGCGGAAGCCGCAGCCGCCAGCTGCTCGATGACGGCCTTGATGGCGGAGTGCTTCATCTTCATGGATCCCTTGTTGACCACCAGTCGCGAGCTGATGTCGGCGATGTGGTCCAGCACCACCAGCCCGTTGGCCCTGAGCGTATTGCCGGTGTCCATGAGGTCCACAATCCAGTCCGCCAGACCCACCTGCGGGGCAAGCTCCATGGAGCCGCTCAAGGGAATGATCTCCACCTGAGAACCGCGTTCGGCAAAGAAGCGACGCGTGGTTTCAGCGTACTTGGTCGCCACCCGGGGCCGTTTGTCGTGGCTGCTTCGATCTCGCCGACCCGCGACCACCATCCGGCAGCGAGCGATGCCAAGATCTAGGGGCTCGTAAAGGTTCCGCCCGCCCTGTTCCAGCAGCACGTCCTTGCCGGCAATGCCAAGATCCGCGGCCCCGTATTCCACATAAATAGGCACGTCCTGAGCGCGAATAACGAGCAGGCGAAACTCGCCGCCCTTGACCGGTATCACCAGCTTGCGACTGGACGTGGGGTCCTCTTCCGGCTCAATCCCGGCGCGCGACAAAAGCGGCAGCGCCTCTTCGAGGATCCGTCCCTTGGAAATGGCCAGGGTGATCATCGATGCCGGTCCTTCAACCGGGCACTCGTCGAATGCGCGCACCGAGCTTGGCGAGTTTCTCTTCGATGCTCTCGTAGCCGCGGTCGATGTGGTAAATGCGGTCCACCGTGGTGTCGCCTTCGGCCACCAGCCCGGCCAGCACCAGGCTCGCCGATGCGCGCAGATCCGTGGCCATGACCGGCGCCGCCGTGAGTCGCTGAACCCCGTGGGTGACCGCGGTGTTTCCCTGCAGGCGGATATCCGCCCCCATGCGCTGCAGCTCGTGTATATGCATGAAGCGGTTCTCGAACACGGTCTCCGAAATCATGCCGGTGCCATCGGCAACGACATTCACCGCCGTGAACTGTGCCTGCATGTCGGTGGGAAAGGCGGGATAGGGAGAGGTGCGCACGTTCACCGCCTGCGGCCGATCGCCGTGCATATTTATCTCAATCCAGGTGTCGCCAAGGGTGATGTCGGCGCCGGCTTCCTTTAGCTTTTCGATCACCGCTTTGAGCATCTCCGGGCGCGTGTCTTTGAGACGCACGTGGCCACCGGTAATCGCAGCCGCGGCGAGATAGGTTCCGGTCTCGATGCGATCGGGCAGAACGTCGTAACGGGTGCCGTTCAGAGAATCGACCCCCTCGATGAGAATGGTGTCGGTGCCCGCGCCCTCGATATGTGCCCCCATGGCGCTCAGACAGTTGGCCAGATCCACGACTTCGGGCTCGCGGGCGGCGTTTTCGATAGTGGTCGTGCCCCTGGCCAGGGTCGCGGCCATCATCAGGTTTTCAGTGCCGGTCACGGTAACCAGATCCATGACCAGTCGCGTTCCCTTGAGTTTCTTGGCTTTGGCCCGGATAAAGCCGTTCTCGACCTTGATGTCTGCGCCCATCTTGGAAAGTCCCTGGATATGCAGGTTCACCGGGCGCGAACCGATAGCGCATCCGCCCGGCAGCGACACCAGGGCCTCGCCGAAGCGTGAAACCAGCGGACCGAGCACGAGTATGGACGCACGCATGGTCTTGACCAGCTCGTAGGGCGCATAAAACTCTTTGATGGACGAAGAATCCACCTCGATATTCATGCGCTCGTCCACCACCAGCTCTACGCCCATGCGGCCGAGAAGCTCCATGGTGGTGGTGATATCGTGCAGGTGGGGGATATTACCTACGGTTACGACGCCGTCTGACAAAAGGGTGGCAGCGAGTATCGGCAGCGCCGCATTCTTGGCGCCCGAGACCCGGATCTCCCCTTTGAGGGGAACCCCGCCGGTAATGATCAGCTTATCCACGATTCGGTTTTCGCCTCGAGCGAACTTTAGGCCTTCAAATTTTCCCAGTCTTTACGAGTGTAGGTCTTGATCGACAGCGCGTGGACCGCGTCGGTATCGAATCGGTCGCCGAGCGCAGCGTAGACCAGACGGTGCTGTTCGAGCATCGACTTTCCCGAAAAAGCGTCGCTGATCACAATGGCGTCAAAATGGCGCCCGTCACCGCTGACACGGACTTCGGCCTCGGCCAGACCCTCTTCGATTAGCCGTTTGAGCTCTTCAGGCTGCAATTGTGCGATTCTCGAGCGCCGCGCGAGGAGCGACGCCAAGTTGGGCCGAAAAACAAAGCATTGTACCCGCCTACGCGGAAGCAATGAAATTGAGGAAAGAGACGTGAAACCGTGCCGGTTCGGGGGTCAGTCGAGCGCTGGAGCTGAATCACCGGCCAGCAGGATGCTGTCCAGCTTGCTCATGCGGGCGATCGCCAGCATCTGGTCCGGCATGTTGACGACCTGGAGGCTGGTGTCTTTGCGTTTTGCCTGCTTCAGCCACTCCACCATTAATGCCAGACCGGCGCTGTCGGCGCGGGTCACGGCGTCGAGGTCCAGAGTTACGTCGCCGTCTCCCCGGAGCACCTCGGCACCGCGTTCCCTGAGGCCACTTACCGTTTCAAAGGTCAGGTCGCCAGAGATCTCCACCCGGCCGTCTTCGGCGGAGACAATCCGCGGTTCACGACGATCTCGCTTATCCTGCTCGTCCATGACGATTAGCGTCTCTTTTGGTTATGTACGGCCAGACGCTCAATTAGCCCGTCAAGACCGTTGTTGCGAATTTCAGAGGCGAAAGTGGAACGATAATTGATTACCAGACTGACGCCGTCGATGGTGATGTCGTAAACCTTCCACCCATTGGCGTGTTTGTACATTTCGTATTGAATCGGAATGGGCGGGCTGCCGCTCTGGACAATCTGCGTACGGACCGATACTTCTCCCTCCTCACGCGGCCTCGAGGGCAGAAACTCGATTTTCTGATTCGAATACTCCCTCAGCGCGGCCGCATAGGTATGCACTAGGAGAGTCTGAAACTGCGCCACGAACTTGGTCTGCTGCTCTTCCGAGGCCCGATGCCAGAATTTACCCAACACGCGTTGGGACATTCTCTGGAAGTCGAAATGCGGAATGATGTATTCATCGACGATCCCGTAAATACGGTCTGGGTCCTTGCTCAGCACCTCACGCTCCCTGTTTACGGCTTCAAGGACCTGTTCGGTCGTGCTCCTGACGACCGCTTCTGCCGCGTATTCCGTATTGGCCGCGACTCCAAACGAATAAACGGCACCTAACAGCGCCGCTCCGAGCCGCTTAATTGTTAAACACGCCATAGACGCTCTCATACACGTGTTACCCGTCGCGCGACGGAACTGGTCTGGCTTCAGGCCCTGCGCGGGACTTCAGCTTCCGCCACCTTGAGCCGCGCGATTGTAGAGGAACTGACCGATAATCTGCTCCAACACCACGGCAGACTGAGTCAGCTTAATCTCGTCCTTATCGCCGAGAAACTGCAGCGAGCCGCCCGCCTCCAGTCCCACATACTGTTCTCCGAGAAGCCCCGCTGTAAAAATACTGGCGGAAGTGTCGTCTGGAAGCTGATTGTATTTCGGATCGATCATCAGGGTGACAACCGCTTCGTAGGTCCGGCCATCAAAGCCAATCGCAGACACCCGGCCGATGCGCACGCCGGCCATAGTCACCGGAGAACGCACCTTCAAACCGCCGATGTTGTCGAATCTCGCGATCAGCTCGTAGCCGCCAGTTCCCGTCGATTCCGACAAATTGCTCACCTTCATCGCGAGCATCAGCAAGGCGGCAAGCCCCAGGGCAACGAACAAGCCCACACCGATTTCCACGCCCTTTGAAGTCATGTCAAAGCTTCCTCGTTTCTTTGAAACGGTGTTCCAAAATCAGGTGATGGCGAACCGCGGCGAGTGAATAAACCATCATACTCCCGACATTCGACATACGACATTCGATATACGAATCTGCTTCCGATCTACCGTTCGCCATCTAAGATACATGAGAAAAAAAGTGTTCCCTATTGATTGAACATCAGCGCAGTCAGCACAAAATCGAGACCGAGCACCGCCAACGATGAGTTCACCACGGTGCGCGTCGTTGCCGCGCTGACACCCTCTGAGGTCGGCACCGCGTCGTAGCCTTCAAAAACCGCAATCCAGGTCACCACAACTCCAAAAACGAAGCTCTTGATCAGAACGCCGTTAATAATGTCATCACGCAGCTCCACCTTGGACTGCATCTGAGACCAGAACGCTCCCTCGTCGACTCCCAGCAGCCCGACGCCGACGAAATAGCCGCCGACGACGCCGATGGCGGTGAACATCGCCGCCAGCATCGGCATTGAAAGAACGCCGGCAAGAAATCTTGGCGCGACCACGCGGCGAAGCGGATCGACCGCCATCATTTCCATCCCGTCCAGCTGCTCGGTGGCCTTCATCAGGCCTATCTCGGCGGTGAGCGCGGAGCCGGCCCGACCGGCAAAAAGCAGCGCCGAGATGACCGGTCCGAGCTCGCGGGTGAGGGCCTTGGCGACGGCAACGCCGAGAGACTCCTCTGCGCCGAAATCAACCAGCGTGTTGTAGCCCTGCAGCCCGAGCACCATGCCTACGAAGACGCCCGAGACCACGATGATGAGCAGCGACAGCACGCCCACCGCCCACATCTGAGCCACAACCAGGCGGAAACGGAAAAACAGCCCGGGAATTCCGGCGAGCACGTATAGAAAAAATATGTGCCCGCGACCCAGGCGTTGGAATACACGAAGACCCCAGCGACCGAGACGGCGAATAAGCTCGATCATGGTTCGTCGCTCGCTAGCAGGTCTTCGATGTAGCCCGCACCCGGATAATGAAACGGCACCGGGCCGTCGGGCAGGCCTTCCATGAACTGACGAACCCATTTGGACTCCGCGCGTTCCATTTGATCCGGTGTGCCCTGGCCAACGATCTTGCCGTCGGAAATCACGTACATGTAATCAGCGATGGTGGCCGTCTCCGCCACGTCGTGGGACACCACGATGCTGGTGAGGCCCAGGGCGTCGTTGAGCTTCCGGATGAGCTGCACAAGAATTCCCATGGATATGGGGTCCTGACCGGAAAAGGGCTCGTCATACATGATCATCATCGGGTCGAGGGCAATGGCCCGCGCCAGCGCGACCCGCCTCGCCATCCCCCCGGAAAGCTCTCGCGGCAAAAGTTTCCTCGCCGCCCGCAGTCCCACCGCTTCGAGCTTCATAAGCACCAGGGTGCGGATCATGGACTCCGGCAGCCGGGTATGCTCGCGCAAAGGAAAAGCGACGTTTTCAAATACGTCGAGGTCTGTCAGCAGCGCGCCGCTCTGGAACAACATACCCATGCGTTTCCGCATTTCGAACAGTTCGTCCCTGGGCAGACGATGGACGTCGACCCCGTCGACGCGGACATGGCCGGCTTCGGGTTTCAGCTGCGCGCCGATGAGTTTGAGCAGGGTCGTTTTTCCGGTGCCGCTGGGACCCATGATGGCGGTGACCTTGCCGCGAGGGATGTCGATGTCGACCTGGTTGAAGATCGTTCGAGAGCCGCGGGTGAAGGTGAGTCCCCTGACCTCCACGATCGGTCCTTCGCCGGCAGCAGCGCTGCTTTCGTTAGCGTCTCGCTCTGACATCGCTCAACCGGAATTCGGAACTCCCTTGCCCTGCGTTACGGCTCACTGCCCTTCCCGGCGCACGCCGGGCGCGGTGTTTTTGGTCGGCGTGCCCCCCGATTTCGACGCCGAATCTTAATTATTCAGGGCCGGGCTTCCGCTTCGGCTCCCTCCTTGGGCACCGTCAAGAAATCTGCCTTACTCACACCAAGCTGCAACGCGGCGTTGCTGGCGACATATACAGATGAATACGTGCCTACGATGACGCCGACAATCAGCGCGGTGGCAAAACCATGGATTAGCTCGCCGCCGAAAATGAACAGCGCAATGAGCACGAGAAGCGTGGTGAAAGACGTCATCAGCGTGCGCGAGAGCGTCTGGTTCAGGGACGCGTCGATGATCTCCACCGGCTCACCCTTTCGCATCTTTCTGAAGTTTTCTCGAATGCGGTCGAATACCACGATGGTGTCATTGAGCGAATAGCCGATAACCGCCAGCACCGCGGCGAGAACGGTAAGGTCGAATTCGAGGCCGAGAATCGAAAAGAAGCCGATTGTGATAAGTACGTCGTGGAAAAGCGCGCCCACGGCGCCCAATGCGTATTTCCACTGAAAGCGAATGGAGACGTAAATCAGAATTCCCCCGAGCGCGATGATCATCGCCAGTCCGCCCTGCTCCGTGAGCTCCTCGCCAATCTGGGGGCCGACGAATTCAACCCGGCGCATGTCCAGCTCGGTTCCTGCGGCATCGTTCAGGGTGCGCAAAACCTTCGAGCTTAGCTCTGCCTTGTCGATGTCTGCGCGCGGCGCAATGCGCACCAGCACGTCCTTAGCAGTGCCGAAATGCTGCACCACCGCGCTTCTGAATCCCGCTTGGCTCAAAGCCCCGCGGACTTCTTGCAGTTCGACCGCTTTGGGATAACCCACTTCAATCAGCGTGCCGCCGGTGAAATCGATCCCGAACTCGAGCCCGCGCAGCGCCATCGAGCCGAGTGACAGCAGCAGAAGGACGGCGGAAAAAATGACCGCCTGCCAACGACGCGCCATGAAGCGGAACTTAGTTTCTTTGCTCAGTATTTGCATGTGGATTTAGATTCCGAGCTATTCCAAACGGTCGATCAAATCGGGAGAGCCTTCACCCGACGCCCGCCGAATATGAGGTTGATTACCGCGCGAGTGCCCATGATTGCCGTAAACATGGAGGTCACAATCCCGATGGACAGAGTGATGGCGAAGCCCTTGATGGGCCCGGTGCCGAAGCCAAACAGGACCACAGCCGCAATCAGGGTGGTGATATTGGCGTCGGCAATGGTGGAGAAAGCTTTTTCGTATCCGGCGTGGATGCTTGCCTGTGGTGAATTGCCGTTTCTCAATTCCTCCCGGATACGCTCGAATATGAGCACGTTTGCGTCTACCGCCATACCCACCGTGAGAACGATGCCGGCAATGCCCGGCAAGGTGAGCGTCGCCTGCAGCATCGACAGCACGGCGACGATGAGCACCAGGTTGAAGGTGAGCGCCAGGTTCGCCACCAGCCCGAAAACCTTGTAATAAAAAGCCATGAACACGAGCACCGCGACAAAGCCGATGATCACCGACATCTGGCCCTGCTCGATGTTCTCCCGTCCGAGGCTTGGCCCCACGGTGCGCTCCTCGACGATCTCGATGGGCGCCGCCAGCGCGCCTGCGCGCATCAGCAGCGCCAGATTGCGCGCCTCTTCTGTGGTATCGAGTCCGGTGATCTGAAACCGCTTACCGAGCTGATCGCGGATGGTGGCCACGTTGATGACTTCTTCCACCGTCCAGCGCTCTTTGACTTCCCTGCCGTCGACAATCTTGGTCTCCGACTTGTTCTCGATGAACACTGTCGCCATCGGGCGCCCGATCTGATCCCGGGTGCGCTTGGAAAAGAGCCGGGCGCCTTTCCCATCCAGGGTGATGAAAACCGCCGGGGAGCCCGTTTGCTGGTCAATGCCCGATGCGGCGTCGGTGATGTAGTCACCGGTGAGCATGACGCTGCGTTTCAACAGAATGGGTGCGCCGTTGCGCTCCTGGTAGAGCTTTGCCCCGGGCGGAATCCGACCCGACAGCGCGTCCTGCACCGAGTGATCCTGATCCACCATTCGAAACTCCAGCGTCGCGGTGGCGCCCAGAATTTCCTTGGCGCGGGCCGTGTCCTGCACCCCGGGCAGCTGCACCACGATGCGCTCCTGTCCCTGCTGCTGGATGACGGGCTCGGCAACGCCGAGCTCGTTGACCCGGTTTCTCAGGGTGGTGATGTTCTGCTGCAGGGCGAAGTCCCGAATCTCCCGCGCCGCCTGCTCGCTGATGGTGAGCGACAACGCGGGGGTGCCGTCGGACTCCCGCTGCTCAACGGTCAGATCCGGAAACTCGCGGCGGATGAGATCGTTGCCCTTATCCCGATCCTCGAAGTCGCGGAAGGTCACCAAGATGCCCCGCTGCGGGCGACGGGTAATAGACTTGTATCGAAGCCGTTCTTCTCTAAGCAGCGTACGAATATCGCTGGAGTAACGCTCTTCGGCCTTACGCAGCGCGCCCACCATGTCCACCTCCATTAGAAAGTGAACGCCGCCGCGGAGATCAAGGCCAAGATACATGGGCAACGCGCCCAGGGTCTCGAGCCACCGGGGTGTGGAAGGTGCGAGGTTGAGAGCAACCACGTACTGGCGGCCGAGCTCGTTTCTCAGCTCATCCTGGGCTTCGAGCTGCTTCTCGGGATCGTTGAAACGAACCAGCAGCGAACGCTCGGTTCTCTCAACGCGTTTCGGCTTGAGATTCGCCTGGATCAGGCGCTCGCTGACCCGCGATTCCAGCCGCGCGTCGACCTCGGCACCGCGCGGTGCCGAAATCTGCACTGCCGGATCTTCGCCGAAGACGTTCGGGAGCGCAAAAACGATGCCGATGGCGAGCACCACCACGATAAGCAAGTGCTTCCAGAGCGGATATCTGTTGATCATGAACTAGACGCGCGTTCCTTGACGCAGAAGGTCGCCGGTCCGTGAGGCTTGCGACCCGTCAGGTGGATTTCATCGTGCCTTTGGGCATCAACGAGGCAACGGCCATGCGCTGAACCTGCACCTGCAGTCCGTCGGCGACCTCCAGGGTAATGAAGCTATCGCCCACTTTGGTGATCTTGCCCAGCAGTCCGCCATTGGTGACCACTTCGTCTCCCTTGGCAAGCGCCGAGACCATACTCTTATGCTCTTTGGCGCGCTTTTGCTGGGGCCGGATGAGAAGGAACCAGAAAACCGCGAAGATAATGATTATAAAGGCAAAATCGCCGATGCCGGGGCCGGCGCCACCACCACCTTGCGCATACGCATCCGATATGAAGAATCCCATCAGCAAACCCCACTTCCATTCAGCGCGGAACAAGCCGCGGATTATAGTCACTTGCGGCCCGCCGTTGCGAGTCATGGCTCATCTTGCCCGACGCCCCGGGCGGCATAAAAGTTCCCCACAAACTGCTTCAGGGTCCCGGCACGTATCGCTTCGCCAATCCCACGCATAAGGTCCAGGTAGTAGTGCAGGTTGTGCCAGGTATTGAGCCGTGCGCCCAGAATCTCGCCGCAGCGATCCAGATGATGCAGGTAGGCGCGGCTGTAATGCCGACAGGTGTAACAGCTGCACGAATCGTCCAAAGGCCTTGGGTCGTCACGGTAACGGCTGTTGCGTATGCGCACGATCCCGCTTTGAACGAACAGGTGGCCGTTGCGGGCATTTCGCGTCGGCAGCACGCAGTCGAACATGTCGATTCCCCGCGACACCGACTCGACGATGTCCTCGGGCAGGCCGACGCCCATGAGATAACGGGGCTTGTCGTCTGGAATTTTGGAAACGATCCGGTCGAGCACCTCGAGCCGCGCTTCCGGCGGCTCGCCCACCGAAAGCCCACCCAGGGCGTAGCCGTCAAAGCCGATGTCGAGCAGGGATTGCAGCGACTGCTGGCGCAGGTCGGTGAACACGCCGCCCTGGACGATACCGAACAGCGTCCCCGGGCCATCGGCGTGGGCTTCCTTGGAGCGCGCGGCCCAGCGGCGGGTCCGCTCGGCGGCGGCGGACACCTCGGATTTGTCCGCCGGGTACTGGATACAGTCGTCGAAGGCCATGACGATGTCGGCGCCCAGGGCCCGCTGCACCTCCATCGAACGCTCCGGTCCGAGAAACACTCGATCTCCGTTGAGCGGTGAGCTGAACTCGACCCCCTCGTCGGTAATCTTTCGTCGTTCGCCCAGGCTGAACACCTGGAAGCCGCCGGAGTCCGTGAGTATGGGCTTTTGCCAGTTCATGAATCGGTGCAGCCCGCCCAAGGCCGCCACCTCCGACGCGCCGGGCCTGAGCATCAAATGAAAGGTGTTGGCGACGATGAGATTCGCCCCGAGCCCGGCAAGCTCTTCGGCGGTCATGGCCTTCACCGTGCCGTAGGTTCCGACCGGCATGAACGCGGGCGTCTCCACCACCCCGCGGGCGAATTGCAGTCGGCCCGACCGCGCCCGGCCGTCAGCGGCGTCTAGGACAAACTTCATCGGCGAACGCCCTCGGCTGGAGTCACGAACATGGCGTCGCCGTAGCTGAAAAACCGGTAGCGGGCTTCAACCGCGTGACGGTAGGCGCGAAGGACGTGTTCACGGCCGGCAAAAGCGCACACCAGCATCAACAGCGTCGAGCCGGGAAGATGGAAGTTAGTGAGCAGGGCGTCGACGCAGTGAAAACTGCAGCCCGGGTAGAGAAAAAGATCGGTCTCTCCCTCGAACGGCGTGGTGTTGCCAGATAAAGATGCGGTTTCCAAGGCGCGTACCGTGGT
Source organism: Gammaproteobacteria bacterium (assembly GCA_041589735.1). GTDB lineage: Bacteria > Pseudomonadota > Gammaproteobacteria > HK1 > HK1 > CAMYJH01. Next base: position 20,018 of record JBFHVA010000037.1, read on the forward strand.
CGTGCCCACGGCGACCACGCGCCCGCCACGATTCCTGGTCTTCTCAATCTGCTGGCACAAAGCCTCGGAAATCACCACACGCTCTTTGTGCATGGCGTGCTCCTCGACCCGCTCGCAGCGAACCGGCTGGAAGGTGCCGGCGCCCACGTGCAGGGTGAGAAACCCAATCTCGATGCCTGCGGCGCGGATTTCCTCGAGCAGCACCTGGTCAAAGTGCAGCCCCGCGGTGGGCGCCGCCACCGCGCCTTCCCGTCTGGCGTACACGGTCTGGTAACGTTCGCTGTCTGCATCGCTGGCCGGTCGATGGATATATGGAGGCAACGGCACCGTCCCGTAATCGCGCATAACGGAGTCTGGACTGTGTCCGTCTGCGAGCTCGAGCTCGAACAGATCCCCGTGCCGCACTCGCACCGTCGCTTCCACCTCGCCGATGCGAATCACGGTCCCGGACTTGGGTGACTTGCTGGCGCGTACCTGGGCCAGAAATCGCCGCTGGTCCAGAGCGCGCTCCAGCAGTATCTCAACCGCGCCGCCGCTGGACTTTTTTCCCTTGAGGCGGGCCGGAACCACGCGGGTGTCGTTGAGCACCAGCAGATCGCCCGGATGAAGCAGGCTGCTGAATTCCCCGAAGCCGCGGTCCTCGAACGCCCCGCTGCGGCCATCGAGCACCAGCAGTCGGCTGTCGCGCCGCCGGTCCGCCGGCTGTTGGGCGATCAGCGCTTCGGGCAGGGTGTATCGAAACTCATCCACGCGCATGGCGCGCGATGGTAGCAGACGGATTGCGCACCATGGGGGCGAGACAGCCGGTCCATAGCCTCAGGCCGGATTGCTATACTACGCGCCCCTAAATGCCGGGATGGCGGAACTGGTAGACGCGCCAGACTCAAAATCTGGTGGGGGCAACCTCGTGAGAGTTCGAGTCTCTCTCCCGGCACCAACTACTTGCCACCTTCAATCAGGTAGTTGGTTCCACCTTATCCCGTGCGGGACATTCCGCCGGCGCGCTTGCTTGGCGATGCGGTTTCGGGAGTCTGTGAATGAGACCCGGCAACCCTGCTCATCTCTTCCAGCGGCTGAGGTCGTCCAATCCCGAAACCTTGCGCGTAATCCACGCCAAGCTCTTCAAGTTTTGCTCGTATTTCATCACTCTCGACAAACTCGGCAATCGTTTTCTTTCCCATGACGCGTCCCATTTCGTTGATTGATTTCACCATGGCCAGGTGTATGGGATCGTCAACGATGTCCTTTACGAACATGCCATCGATCTTTAGAAAATCTACCGGCAAGTTCTTTAAATAAGCGAACGAAGACAAGCCGCTGCCAAAGTCATCCAGGGCGAAGGGACAACCCCGCCGCTTGAGCTCGTTGATGAAGTGGGTAGCGTTCGTCAAATTAGCGATCGCCGCGGTTTCCGTTACCTCAAAACAGATCTTTTCCGGCGGCAGTTTCATCTCCTCGAACTGCTCGATGACAAACTTCAGAAACTCGTCATCGCCAAGAGAACTGCCCGACAGGTTGATTGAGCACAAGAGTATGCGATCCAAGTACTCCCGATGGCGGCTGAACCATTCGAAAGCCGTGCTCACGACCCAGCGGTCCACCTTCGTCGCCAGGTTGTAACGCTCGGCCGCCGGCAAAAAGGCGCC
>JBFHVA010000038.1:0-21385 GCA_041589735.1 Gammaproteobacteria bacterium
GGCGGTTCCGAGAGCAACGATCAGGAGCTCGAAACGAGCCTTTGTTGATATAAGAATTCGGCCGGCGCCGCGGCCATTAAGAATTCGCTTAAGCCCATGTCCGACCCCACCTACCCTCAATCCCCCCGCGTCGCCATCGGCACCGTCGTGATCCGGGACGGTGCCGTGCTTCTGGTGCGGCGGGCCAAGCCCCCCAGCGAAGGACTGTGGGCTATTCCCGGGGGCAGCGTGGAGCTGGGTGAAACGCTTCAGCAGGCGGCGGAGCGCGAGCTATTCGAGGAGACGGGCGTGCGCGCCCGCGCCGGGCAACCGTGCTACGCCTTCGACGCGGTGCATAAGGATGCGCAGGGCCGGGTGCAGTTTCACTACGTAGTGGTGGACCTGAAGGCGGAGTTCATATGCGGCGAACCGGAAGCCGGAGATGACGTGCTCGAAGCCCGCTGGGTGCGGCCCCACGAGCTCAGGGCCATGGCGGTCAGCGAGCGCACCCTGGACCTCCTGCGCGAGGCTTCGGATTTCGAGCTGAAATGAAGCTCGTGGGGGCTCGAGGCCGCCGCTATAATACTTGACTGTTTTACTCAGTTAAGTAACCTTAGGCGTTTGAAATCCGGGTGTCCCCGCCATGAAGCTCACGACCAAAGGCCGCTATGCGGTCACCGCAATGCTGGATCTCGCCATCCACGATGCCGCAGGCCCGGTGGCGCTGGCTGACATCGCCCAGCGTCAGGGCATATCGCTCTCCTACCTGGAGCAGCTGTTCGCGCGCCTGAGAAAGCGCGGCCTGGTGCACAGCGTTCGCGGCCCCGGAGGCGGCTATCAGCTGGGACGGGAGGCGGGCAGCATCGCGGTGAGCGACGTCATCTGGGCCGTGGACGAGCTGGTGGACGCCACGCGATGCGCCGGTCGGGAAAACTGCCAGGGAGAAGAGCGCTGCCTGACTCATGATTTGTGGAACGACCTGAGCCAGCAGATCAGGGATTTCTTGAGCGGAATCGACCTAGCTGAGCTGGTGGAGCGGCGTCGCGTTCGGGAAGTGGCCGCACGCCAGGACCGCATGGCGGTGAACGCTCCAGTCGCTCCTGGAGCGCATTGAGCGGTGCCGGCCAAGCATTGATTTCGGCGTCCGCAAAACCCATCTTTAAGGGGTCGACCTTCATTGCGATTACCCGCAGCCTGGTTTGAGTATGAGTGAAAAAAGTCCCAACGAAATTGTCTTAAGCGACGCGGCCGCCGAACGCGTTCGACGCTTTCTGGCGGAAACCAAGGGCGCCATCGGCATGCGCCTCGGCGTTAAGAAGACCGGATGCTCGGGAATGGCCTATGTCGTGGATCTGGCGCGGGACGTGGGCGACAGCGACAGCGTCTTCGAAAGCAATGGAGTCAAAGTGATCGTGGACGAAAAGAGCTGGCCCTACGTCAAAGGAACCCGCATTGACTTCACCAGCGACGGCCTTAACGAGTCTTTTTACTATGACAATCCCAACGTCAAGTCGCTTTGCGGCTGCGGGGAGAGTTTCGGCATTTGATGCACCGCATGAGCGCTGAGAGGACCCGCGCGGCGCCTTCGATCGCGCCCACACGCACTTTTTGAACAGATCCAGGGCCAATTTTAATATGGCGCAACGGCGCCATTGATCCTATGATCCCCTGAAATTTTGATCCTGCCTCCGCCTTGCCGAACGGACCGTCCCCTGTATTCAGTAGGAATTTCCGCTTGCGAGAGAGGAGCGGTCGGATCCCGAGTGGGTTCCGAGTTTCGAGCTGCAGAACGATTTGTGTGTTTGATCGTTCCGCAGCGTGTTATCAGTCAACACACAGAACAGAGCGAAAAGAAGTATGAAACTTTACGTTGGCAATCTGCCTTACAGCGTCACCGAGGATGACCTTAGGCAGACATTCTCCGAATTCGGCGAACTCGCGGAGGTGGTCGTCATCACCGATAAGTTCTCAGGTCAGTCCAAGGGGTTCGGCTTTGTCGAAATGCCAAACAACTCCGAAGCGGACGCGGCCATCAAAGCTTTGAACGAATCCAACTTCAAGGGACGAAACATTAAAGTCAACGAGGCGAGACCGCGAGGGGATCGCCCGCAGCGCCGGCAGAGATACTGACGGCCTGAGCTCAAATTCCCGCCGGAGGGCGGGCGCGCGGACCCATTGAGCGGTCACGCGCGCGTTCTCCGGCGTGTTGATTTCTGATCCGAGGTCCAGCGACCGCTCGAAGGCTGACCATGTCCGCACCTGCCCGCCCCGAATCTCCCGCCTGGGTTTACAATCTTCGCAACCTGTCCCAGGGTATTCAGCGCACCCTCTCAGAGGGAATCACGACCCGGATCTTTCCCGGTGAACAGGCGATGCTGTCGGTGGTCAGAATCGAGCCTCATTCTGAAGGCACGGTGCACAGCCATCCCCAGGAGCAGTGGGGCGTTCTACTGGAAGGCGAATGCGTGCGCATCCAGGGGGATGAAGAGATCCCGATGAAGGCCGGGGACTTCTGGCACACTCCGGGGGGCGTCCGCCACGGCATTCGCACCGCAGATTCCGCCGCCCTCGTGCTCGACATATTCGCCCCGCCCCGGGACGAGTACCGGAAGTCCGGCAAGGGCTTCGGCACCTGAAAGGTGCTCCGCGGCTTCCGCGCGCACCTGGCCCAATGCCCGCTCCGGGCCCCGTCGGTCAAAACTCCTCGGACTTGAGCGTAGGGCGGCCGTGCTGAGGATTTGCAGCCCCGACTCGTTAATTGGTAACTATGAGCATCCATTAACTTGCGCCCGATACCCCGCCAGTGAGCGACATCGATCTAAAAAACAAAAATAACTTCAGTACCTGGATCACCGACGTCATACGCTATAACGACCTCGATCCAAACGGCCACGTCAATAACGTGGCCGTCTGCACCTATTTCGAGGATGGCCGGGTGATGTTTCGCGATCGGCACTTTAAGGGCCAAGTTCAAAACGTGCTCACCGGGTTCGTGCTGGCGCGCTATCTCATCGAATATCACCAACCGCTGGCCTTCCCCGGAAGCGTGGAGGTCGGCACCACCATCATCCGCATCGGCCGCTCGTCGTATACCTTCGGCCAGGCCGTGTTTCGCGGCGAGAAATGCGCCGCCACGGCCGAGGCAGTGCAGGTTCGCATCGACCCTCAGACCGGGCGATCGATACCGTTGAGCGATGAGTTCAAAGTGATGCTAGAGGCAGCCGCTTTCCCTGCAGCAAAAAAGTAATCAGAATCGAAGCGCGCAGTCGAAGCGGACAGATCCATGACGGAAGAATACAAGGACTATTCGGGTCATACCGATCGCGCCTTTCACGGCGGAGTGCGCGGTCGTTCAGATGAACCCATGTACTCGGGAGCACTGAGCTTGCTCAGGCGACGGTACAGCCGAAATTTGGACGATGACGAAGTGGATGTGGTCGTTACCGGTGCGCCTTTTGACCTCGCCACTTCGAATCGCCCCGGTGCCCGCTTCGGACCGGCCGGCATCCGCGCCGCGTCTTCGAATCTGGCGTGGGAAGAGAAACGCTGGCCCTGGGAATTTGCCGTCTTCGATCGCCTGGGCGTCATCGATTACGGCGACCTCCATTTCAGTTATGGCGAACCCGAGACCTTTATTCGCGGGATGCAGGCCCACGCGGCCAAAGTGCTGGCCTCTGGCAAGACCATGCTTACCCTCGGCGGCGACCATTTCATCGCCCTCCCGCTGGTCAGAGAGCACGCAAAAAAATTCGGACCGCTGTCCCTGCTCCACTTTGACGCTCACACTGATACTGCCAGCCACGGCACCCGAATTGATCACGGCACGATGTTCTTTCACGCCGTAAAAGAAGGCGCGATCGACCCTGACCGTTCGGTGCAGGTGGGGATCCGCACCACTTACAATCGGGAAAACCACCGCTTTACTGTTCTGGACGCTGCCTGGGTCAATGAACATGGCGCACAGGCCGCGCTGAAAGAAATACTCAGAGTCGTCGGGGATCAGCCAACGTATCTCAGTTTCGATATCGACGGCCTTGACCCCGCCTACGCTCCGGGCACAGGCACCCCGGTGTGCGGGGGCTTGAGCACCGACTGCGCGCTCAAAATCATCCGCGGACTCGGTGGCGTCAATCTGGTCGGCATGGATCTGGTCGAAGTGGCGCCGCCATACGACCATGCGGAGATCACCTCGCTCGCGGCGGCCACCCTGGCGCTCGAGTTTCTTTGCGTGCTGGCTTCAAATCGAATCGCCAAGTAGCTAACGGTTCCGCTACCAAAGCGATTGCGCCTGGACGGTGAGCAGCAGCGCGCTTGAAATCGCGCCAATCGCCGGAACCCATATAGGAATGGTCTTGATTCCCGCCGGGTTGGGTTGGCGCACCTTCAGCCGAATCAAGGCGATACTCACCATCACGAAAATAATCAAAATGAGCGCGCTGGTGGCCCCGGCCAGTCCCACCAGCGGCACCCAAAGGGCCAGCACGAGAATAATCACGCTGACCACGGCGGTTGCGATAATGGGCGTGCGGGTGACCGGATTGACCCTTGAAAAGATCGCAGGCAGCCATCCCCTGGTGCTCATTCCGTATAAAACTCGAGTCGCCATGATGAGCTGAATCAGGGCGCCGTTGACCACGGCGAACAATCCAATGGCGCTGATGACTACAGGCGAACCGCCGGTTACCGTGGTGTAAACGAGTGCAAGTGGCGCCTCGCTTTGCCCTAAAGCTTCGGCCGAAACACTGAGCTGGGCTGCCAGCACCACGACGAAGTAGAGCATGGTCGATATCACCAGGGCGACAAGAATCCCCAGCGGCAGATTGCGCTCTGGATGCTCGACTTCTTCAGCCACGTTGACCATGTCTTCGAAACCGATGAAGGCGTAGAAGGCGAGGAACGCGCCCAGCATGGCCCCCTCCCAGGCGATGGTGGAAGAAGGTATGAAAATGGTGCTCGCCTGTGCCGGAAGTTCGGCAAAGCTCTCGCGGGCCACGTAAACGATGAGCAGCAGCCCGCCAATTTCAATCAGGGTGATCAAGGCGGCAATCCGGGCCGACTCGCCGATGCCCCAGGCGGCGACGGCGCCCAGCGAGAGCACCAGCATGACTATGATGAGATATCCCGGGGCCTGGATAAAAATATGCAGATAGCCGACAAAACCCCGCGCCAGCGTGGCGGCGGAGACCATACCCGCCAGCGCGATAAGCAGACCCACGCTCAGAGAAATCGCGACCACGCCAAAGGCGGCGTCGACGTAGACTGCCTCCCCGGCGCTCACCGGATAGCGCGCCGCCAGCTCGCCGTATGTGAACGCCGACAACGCGGCCACCATCGCCGCGATCACGAATGCGAGCGGCGCGTGCACTCCTGCGGTGCCAACGACTTTGCCGACGAGAACATAGATGCCGGCGCCCAGAATGTTGCCGAGCCCGTAAAGGGTGATCAGTCCAAGGCCTAAGCTGCGCCTGAGTGCCGGCTGGAGTGGACCCGCCACGGATTCCTCACGCGTATTGCTCATCGAAGGCAGATTCTAGACGAGCCGCGGACTTGCACGCTTGCGCGGGATCAAGCGTCTATGACAGTGTTCATCTGGGGTCCGCGATCGTGAATCAACGGTCCGTCGCTCAATCTTTAGAGCAGTCAAAGAATATTTAATGAAGATCAAGAAACTCAGCTCTCGGATAGAACATTTCCCGCTGACCCGACCTTATACGATCGCATTTCGCAGCGTCCACGACGTGGAGATGGGATTGGTGGAGGTGGAGGCGGAAAACGGACTGGTGGGGATGGGGTGCGCATCGCCCGAACCCCACGTGACCGGAGAGACCCGCGAGGCTTGCGCAGCCGCGTTGAGGGAGGATGAAATCGCCTGGCTCGAGGGAACGGATCTGCGCACTCTGCCCGCTCTTTGCCGCCGGCTCGCCCAGCGGATGAAGAAAACCCCGGCGGCGCGCGCGGCTTTGGATATGGCGCTGCACGATCTGCTGGCGCAGCACCTGGGAGTGCCGTTGGTGGACATGCTGGGCCGTGCCCACCAGGCGCTGCCCACCTCGATTACCATCGGCATCAAGCCGCTGGACGCGACGCTGGATGAGGCCGACGAGTACCTCGGGCGGGGTTTCAAGGTGCTCAAGGTGAAGCTCGGCCACCAGCTCGAGGCGGACCTGGAGCGCGTTTCAAAACTGCGCCAGCGGATCGGCGACAAGGCCGCGATTCGGGTTGATCCCAATCAAGGATATTCGCCCGAGGAGGTGAATACCTTCGTTAAGAAAACGGCCGATCTGGACATCGAGTTTCTCGAACAGCCAATGCCCGCTGACCGGGTGGACGCCCTGCGTGAGCTGCCGGAATCCGTGCGCCGACGGGTGGCCGCGGACGAGACTCTGCTCGACGAGGCGGACGCGGTAAGCCTGATCGCGCCGCCGCCCGCCTGCGGGATCTTCAACATCAAATTGATGAAGTGCGGCGGCGTCAGCCCGGCGCTGCGGATCGCAGACATCGCAGACATTGCCGGCGTCGAGCTCATGTGGGGCTGCATGGACGAGAGCATCATCAGCATTACAGCGGCGCTGCACGCAGCGCTGGCGTCGCCGGCAACCCGCTACCTGGATCTGGACGGAAGTCTGGATCTTTCCCGCGACGTGGTTTGTGGAGGCTTCGTGCTCGAAAATGGGGTCATGCGCACCACCAACGCGCCGGGCCTCGGGCTCAGACCCATCGTGTCGGCGTGAGCGGCAGCGAAAACGAAATCGAGCGCGCCCGCCAGGAGCGGGTTGTCATCGTCGACGACCACAACGTGGAGGTGGGCGCCGCCCCCCGTCACGAAATGCGCAGTAAACGCCTGCCCCACCGCGCCACCTTCATTTTGGTGTTCGATTCCAAGGGTCGGCTGCTGGTGCAAAAGCGCACCGAGACCAAGGACCTCTATCCCGGCTTTTACGACCTGGCTGCCGGTGGTGTGGTGGTGGAAGGCGAGAGCTACGATGCTTCGGCCGAACGCGAGGCCGCGGAAGAGCTCGGCATTCAGGGCGTGCCGCTCACAGCCCATTTCGACTTCTACTTCGAGGATTCCGGCAACCGCTGTTTCGGCCGCGTTTACTCGTGCACCTGCGAGGGGCCGTTCCGGCTCCAGCCGGAGGAAGTGGTGAGCGTCGAATTCAGGCCGCTGGACGAGCTCCTCGGTGGCCGGATCGAGCCGGTGACGCCGGATACCCTGGATGCTCTCAAGCGCTATCTGATCCAGCGGGACTGACCGTCACCGTCAGAATGCTGACGCCCGGCACCCCCGAGGGACTTGCCGGACCCCGTCCGGGAGGACATAGTAGGCGACCATCGGTTCCCCCTCGGTTATCGCGTCGCAGAACGTGATTCCGAAGTCGCGGAACCCGCAGCTGAAAATCAACAAACAGTAAAGTCATTAGGAGGCTCCATATGAGAACCCACGCCATCAAGCTCGCGGCAGTGCTGAGCTTGACGCTCGGCGCTTTTGCGCCGGCACATGCCGCCAAGACGCTCGTCTATTGCTCAGAAGGCAGTCCCGAGGGCTTCAACCCCTCGCTCTACACCGCAGGTACCACCTTCGACGCGTCGTCGCGGCAGATTTTCAATCGCCTCGTCGAGTTCGAACGCGGCACTACCAAGATCGTGCCCGCCCTCGCCGAGAAATGGGACGTGTCAGACGACGGTCTGATCTATACCTTCCACCTGCGAAAGGGCGTGAAGTTTCACACTACGGGCAAATTCACCCCGAGCCGTGACCTCAATGCCGACGACGTGGTGTTCAGTTTCGAGCGCCAGCTCAAGGAAGACAACCCGTTCCACAAGGTCTCCGGCGGACAGTACGAGTACTTCGTGTCGATGGACATGCCGAACCTGATTAAATCTATCGAGAAGGTCGACGACTACACGGTGCGTTTTTATTTGAACAAGCCCGAGGCCCCGTTCATCGCCAACCTCGGCATGGACTTCGCGTCCATCATGTCCAAGGAGCAAGCCGACAAAATGATGGCGGCCGGGACGCCGGAGAAGGTGGACCTGGAGCCCGTCGGCACGGGACCTTTCCAGCTGGTCGCTTACCAGAAAGACGCTGTCATCCGCTACAAGGCGAATCCGGACTACTGGGCCGGAAAAGCGAAAATTGACAATCTGGTGTTCGCCATCACCCCGGACCCTGCGGTGCGCTATCAGAAACTGAAGGCCGGTGAGTGTCACGTCATGCCCTATCCCAACCCGGCCGATATCCAGGCGATGCGAAACGATTCCGACATCAAGCTGCTTGAGCAGGAAGGCTTGAACGTCGGCTACCTGGCCTTCAACACCGAGAAGAAGCCCTATGACGATAAGCGCGTTCGCAAGGCGCTCAACTACGCGGTCAACAAACAGGCAATCCTTGATGCGGTTTTTCAGGGCGCAGGCAAGATTGCCAAGAACCCCATTCCACCGACCATCTGGTCGTATAACGAAGAGGTCAAGGACTATCCCTACGACCCGGCAATGGCAAAAAAGCTCTTGGCCGAGGCCGGATACGGGAACGGGTTCGAGACCGACATTTGGGCAATGCCGGTGCAGCGGCCGTACAACCCAAACGCGAGGCGTATGGCGGAGCTGATCCAGTCTGATTTTCAGAAGGTCGGGGTGAAGGCGAAAATCGTCTCCTTCGAGTGGGGCGAGTACCTGAAGCGCTCCAAGATGGGTGAGCATCAGACCGTGCTGCTCGGATGGACCGGAGACAACGGCGATCCGGACAACTTCATGTTCGTGTTGCTCGGCTGCGAGGCGGCCAAAGACAGCGCCAACCGCGCACGCTGGTGCAACCAGGAGTTCAACGATCTGCTGGTGAAAGCCAAGCAGACCTCCGATGTAGCCAAGCGCACCGATTTGTACAAGAAGGCGCAGCTGGTCTTCAAGGAGGAAGCGCCGTGGGTGACCATTGCTCACTCGGTGGTATTCAAGCCGGTGCGAAAAGAAGTGATGGATTTCAAGATCGATCCCTTCGGCGGGCACATTTTCTACGGTGTGGATCTGAAACAGTAGCGGTCGCTTGACGGCCAAGCCGGCCCGGGGGTCGGGAGACTCCCGGGTTTTTTTGTTTAGTGACATGTAACACGTGACATGTGACATGTAGCGACTTCCATGTTACCTGTCACGTGTCACATTTTACGGACACCGGCGTCTAGCCAAGACGACGTTTAGTCAACTCCATCATGCTCCGCTTCATTCTCACCCGCATCGGGCTTGTTATTCCCACCTTCGTCGGCATCACGCTGCTGACCTTCGCGATGATCAGGCTGATTCCGGGAGATCCCATCGAGCTCCTGGTGGGCGAACGCGGGCTCGATCCTCAGCGCCACGCCGAGCTTCGCGCCGAGCTCGGGCTCGACAGGCCCTTGCTCGAGCAGTACGGGATCTACATTGCCGGGGTGCTCAAAGGCGACCTGGGCAAGTCAATCTCAACCAGGCAACCGATCATCGACGAGTTCTTCACTCTTTTTCCGGCCACCGTGGAGCTCTCGGTATGCGCCATGCTGTTTGCCATCATCGTGGGACTGCCCGCCGGAATTCTTGCCGGAGTACGCCGCGGATCGGTTTTTGATCACACAGTGATGGGCGCCGCGCTTACCGGTTATTCCATGCCCATATTCTGGTGGGGGCTCCTTCTCATCATCTTGTTCTCCGGCATCCTTCAGTTGACGCCGGTATCGGGCAGAATTTCGCTGCTGTTTTTCTTCGAGCCGGTTACCGGCTTCATGCTCATTGACAGCCTGCTTTCGGGGGACAAAGGCGCGTTCAGATCCGCCCTCAGTCATCTGGTGCTGCCGGCCGTGGTTCTCGGCACCATCCCGCTTGCCGTTATAGCCAGGCAAACGCGCTCCGCCATGCTCGAGGTGCTAAGCGAGGACTACGTGCGCACCGCTCGCGCCAAGGGCCTGCCTCCCTCTCGCGTCATCGGCCTGCACGCGCTCAGAAACGCGCTGATCCCGGTAGTTACGGTCATCGGTTTGCAGGTCGGCGTGCTGTTTTCGGGGGCAGTGCTCACGGAAACCATTTTTGCCTGGCCGGGCATCGGCAAGTGGCTAATTGATTCCATCAGCCGCCGCGACTATCCCGCGGTGCAAGGTGGGATACTTCTCATCGCTACCACGGTGATTCTTGTGAATCTTTTCGTGGATCTGATCTACGGACTCATCAACCCGCGTATCAGGCACAGACGATAGGAGATGACGGGTGATATGCGATACGAAAAAAGAATTACATGAAAAATCGTAACTACTGGTTACACGTCACATGTTACTTGTCACTAGTGATTCGTGATTGGTACGCAATAGGATGAATTAAGAATGGCTGCCGTTCCACCCGTGGTGAGATCCGTAGCCGGCGCGCCGACGCCGCCGGGACCGCTGAAAGAGTTCTGGCTCTATTTCCGAAAGAACCATGGCGCGGTGGCGGGCCTCGCAGTGTTCGCTATCGTGTGCTTCGTTGCAATAACTGCCGATTGGACCGCACCCCACCCGCCTGACCAGCAGTACAGAGATCACTTTCTCGCCCCTCCCGTGTGGGCGGAAGGCGGCAGCAGCGAGTTTCTTCTCGGCACCGACGCGGTCGGCCGCGACATTCTCTCGCGCATCATGCACGGTGCGCGCTATTCGCTGATCATCGGCCTCATTGTCGTCACCCTCTCGCTCACCGTCGGCATCATGCTGGGACTCGTAGCGGCGTTTTTTCGCGGCGTGGTCGAAATTTCCATCATGCGCTCCATGGACATCATGCTGGCGCTGCCGAGCCTGCTGCTGGCGGTCGTCATCGTGGCAATTCTCGGGCCGGGCCTGTTCAACGCCATGCTCGCGATCTCTATCGTGTATCTGCCGCATCTGGTGCGGCTGACGCGGGCGGCGGCCATCAGCGAGCTGTCCAAGGATTACGTCACCGCCTCCCGCGTCAGCGGCGCCGGACTTTTGCGCCTTATGGTGATTACGGTGCTGCCGAACTGCATGGCGCCACTCATCGTCCAGGCCACGCTTTCTTTCTCCAATGCCATCCTCGACGCCGCGGCGCTGGGCTTTCTCGGCATGGGGGCGCAGCCGCCGACCCCCGAGTGGGGAACGATGCTGGCTGAGGCGCGCGAGTTCGTGCTGCGCGCCTGGTGGGTAGTGACCTTTCCCGGCGTCGCCATCCTGGTGACGGTGCTGGCGCTGAATATTATGGGGGACGGGCTACGCGATGCCCTCGACCCCAAGCTCAAGCAGCAATGACGTCGTGGCACTGCTGGAAGTCGAAAATTTAACGGTTACCTTCGGCAGCTTTCGCGCCGTTGATGGCGTGAGCCTCAAGCTGGAGGAAGGCGAAGTGCTGAGCGTCGTCGGGGAGTCCGGTTCCGGAAAGAGCGTCTCCATGCTCGCCATCATGGGGCTGATTCCTTATCCAGGCAGAGTGAGCGCCGATCGCCTGATCTTCGATGGCACCGATCTGCTGAAGCTCAAGCCCAGGGAGCGACGGCGCATTACCGGCTACGACATCGCGATGATTTTCCAAGAGCCCATGACCAGCCTCAATCCCTGCTTCACCGTCGGTTTCCAGATCACCGAAGCGCTCAAGGTGCACGAAGGAGGCACCCGAAGACAGCGCCGAGACCGCAGCGTGGAGCTTCTCGACCAGGTCGGCATCCCCGCGGCGGCGAGCCGATTGAATTCCTTTCCGCACCAGCTCTCGGGCGGCATGAATCAGCGCGTCATGATCGCGATGGCGATTGCCTGCAACCCCAAGCTGCTCATCGCCGATGAGCCCACTACGGCACTTGACGTCACCATCCAGGCGCAGATCCTTGATCTACTCATCGAACTCCAGCGCGAACGCGGAATGGCGCTGGTGCTCATCACCCACAACATGGGCGTGGTTGCCGAAACGGCCAAAGAAGTGGTGGTCATGTACGCCGGTCAGGTGGCCGAAGAACGCGAAGTTTCGAGGCTGTTCGACTTTCCCCGGCACCCGTACACGGAAGCACTACTTAATGCTCTGCCGGAGCGCAACACCGGACGCGAACGCCTGCCGACGATTCCAGGCGTCGTCCCTGGAGCCTACGACCGCCCGGCCGGCTGCCTGTTTCATCCCCGCTGCCGTTACGCCGACGGCCGCTGTACGCAAGAACAGCCGGCGTTGCGCTTGGTTTCGGATTGCATGGTGCGCTGCCACTACCCTCTGGGCATGACGGAAATCGAGACGTGAACGCCATTGTCGAAGCTGAAGCACTGGCCCGCTATTACCCGGTGCGTAAGGGTGTCTTCGGTGAACGTCAGATGCTGCGCGCACTCGACGGCGTCTCGTTCTCGCTGGAACCAGGAAAGACACTCGCCGTCGTCGGCGAGTCCGGCTGCGGCAAGTCCACCCTGGCGCGACAGATCACTCTGATCGAAACGCCGACATCGGGCCGACTGAACATCGGCGGCCGTGATGTCACCCGTATAACCCGGGCTCAAGCCAAAGACGTACGTCGCAACGTACAAATGGTATTTCAGGATCCGTTCGGTTCGCTCAATCCACGGAAAAAAGTCGGCGCCATTCTTGAAGAACCGGTAATAATCAATACCGGTAAAACGCGGGCAGAGCGCAAGGAGCGGGCGCTGGAGATGATCTCGCGCGTGGGCCTGCGACCGGAGCACTACAGCCGGTATCCGCACATGTTTTCCGGAGGCCAGCGCCAGCGAATCGCCATCGCCCGTGCGCTCATGCTCAATCCTTACGTGGTGGTTGCAGACGAGCCGGTCTCGGCTCTGGATGTTTCGATTCAGGCCCAGGTGCTGAACCTGATGATGGACCTTCAGGACGAGTTCAACCTTGCTTACCTATTCATCTCCCACGATCTCTCGGTGGTGCGGCACATCGCCGACGAGGTGATGGTGATGTACCTCGGCCGCCCGGTGGAGCAGGGCCCAGCGAAGCGCGTGTTCGAACTCCCGCGCCATCCCTACTCCCACGCGCTCATGGCCGCCACGCCCCATGTGGATCCGCGCCTGCGGCGCGAAAGGGTGCCGCTGAAGGGCGAACTGCCCTCCCCTCTCAACCCGCCCCCCGGTTGCGCCTTCAACACCCGATGCCCGTTCGCTACCCAGGAATGCCGAGATGTTCGTCCGGAGCTGAGAGAAGTGGACGGACGAAACGTCGCCTGCCACCATTCGGAAGCCATCGCCGATCGATTATCTGGGTGATAGCGACGAGTGAATCTTATCAGCGCGTGAACGCAGACAGCATACGGCGCATATTCGCACCCTGGTTTATCCTGCTTACCCTGATCTTGGCAACGGCATCCGCTCTGCCGTTCGCGGGTCGCTGGCATTGGCTCCCCGATCTATTCGCCCATTTCGTGCCCCATTACCTGGTCTCCGGGGCGATACTTTTTCTGGCGCTTTTCTGGACCCGGCGCTACACGTGGGCGGCGCTAGCTGTGGTGATCGTATTGTGGAACGGCTGGCTGCTATCCCCCTACGTGCTGCCGCAGCGGGCAGCGCCGGCCGGTGGCGCCGCTCCTCTGGAGCTGCTTCAGTTCAATGTCAGCCGCAACAATCTGTTGCCGCTCGCCACCATCGGCTACATCATGAGCCTGGATAAGCTGCCAGACGTGGTCGTTCTTTTCGAAACCACGCCCGCCTTCGCGCCGGGCGTGAAACGACTGAATCAGCTTTATCCCACCATCGCGCAAATGCCCCGCAACGACAACTTCGGCATGGCGGTGTTGAGCCGCCTGCCGGGAAGCAAGGTGGAGTTCCGGGAATCCGGGCAACTCGGACTGCCGTTGATGGTGCTGAACGGCAGCGTAGGCGACCGAGCAGTTCGAGTTTATGCGGTGCATCCACCACCGCCCCTAGGTGCAAGGCTCAGCCATTCGCGCGACGTCCAGATTCAGCAGCTGGCGATCGAAATCTCCCATGATGACGGCAGCCACGTGATCGTCGCCGGAGATCTCAACACCACAATCTGGTCGCACGCATTCAGACCTCTTGTCGAGACGGCGGGTTTGCGCGACGCCCAGCGCGGCCACGGTTACTTGCCCACGTGGGCGCCGCCACCCTACACGCGCTGGATCGGCGTGCCCGTCGACCACACGCTCGTATCTGAAAATATTCATGTACAAGGCCGTTACGTCGGCCCCTGGCTGGCGTCGGACCACTGGCCGGTTCATACGCGACTGGATCTTCGCTGAGGACAACACCTCGGTCCAAACTTGCCTTTTCTTAACCTTGATCCCGATCAGGGAATCGGCCGTAATGCACACTAATAATGAACAAGACCTAAAAGCGGCATGACGCATGAATTTCGACAAAACAACGAAGTCGGCCGCGATGTCGATTGCGGTATTCGTTCTTATGCTCCCCGCGGGACAGGCTCACGAGGAGGTCGACAGCTCTGAGCTGTTGAGGCGACTGGACGTGTTGGAGCAACGTCTCAGCGCGCTGGAGGCGGCGCGAAGCTTTGCCACTTTTATGCCCGACCTGGCGGAGCGGTTTCACGTCATGCATCGCGCCGGCGAAGCGGGGGACTGGGCGGTCGCCGCCCATGAGCTGGCCGAGATGCAAAGACTCAGCCGGCAGTCGCTCAGCATTAATCCTGAACAGGGAGCCCTCATGCAGTCGATGCTGGACCCGAGCTTTGAATCCCTCGAAAGCGCAATCGAGCACGGAAACATGAAGAAATTTTCAGCTGCCCTGGAAAACACCATCAGCGCTTGCAACAGCTGCCACGTAGCCACCGGGGCAAAGTTCGTTCAGGTAACCCTCAACGCGCCCGACGGGCTCAGCATGCGCCACCCGCACCGGCTGATGAAGCGGGACGCCCCCGAAGGCCACCACCATGGGTCTCAGGGCGGACATAAGATGCAGGGTGGACACGGCGATCCTGCCGCAGCGCAAGAGCAGCTGCCCGGAACGCCGGCCGGTCACGGTCATGAGGCGCCCACTCACGGCGGCATGACGCAACAATAAGAACGACACGGGCTTTTAGCTGCGTTTTCGTCGCCACCAATCCGCGCCTCCGGCGCGCAAACATCAGTTTTCCTGGCGGGCCACTCACTTTCACAGCTGGAGCGCGGCCTAATCGGACCATTACACGCGGAAGGAGCTGATAATTCCGAAATCTTCAAGGTGCACTGAAAAAGTTGATCGAAGCATTCGTCTGGAAACGCGGGCCACGGCCCGCGTTTCCATTTGCGGCCTGCAATTGCGACCGCAAACCGAGCCCCGGCGTACGCAACAACACCTGCCTCAATCATGGGTACTAAAGTATCAAAGGGACATGCCGACAACCTCTCGTGGCCTAAATCCCGGACCCGCTGCCGCCAAGTAACCGCCGGTGGATTGGGTTCGCTAAGCAGAGGTTGTGATGAAAAACGTGCTCATACTGCTGGGCGTCTTGCTGTTCACGCCCGTGGCTTTAACAGGGTGCTTCAAGTACACGGTGAAGGAGTGTCATAAGCCCGGGAAACAATGCGCAAAGTATAAAAGCGAAGTCAAGATCGGCGTCGATGAAGTTAAAGTGAAGGTCAAGTAACTGCGCCAGCCTTCGTGCGTTGCTGGTAGAGCCTGTAATGGAATGCTTGTAAACCCATAGGAACCCACGGCCTAATTTAGGCTGCGGCGGTTTCGGGCCGAGTGTCCGAAAGCATCTGATTGGCGGCTAATCGCCGAATTTCTCTCATGGGTTCAGGGTCTGCGTAGCGCAGACCCTGAGTCCCGTCTCCTGGTAGATTCGATCAATTGACCCAGGTCAATGCGCCGCCGCGCGCCCTGCGTATTTTGCTCAGGGTGCGGGCCTTGCTGCCCCGCGACAAGCTGAAAGAGAAGGCATGAACGTCCTCGAGCAGCTGAAAACCGATCACGAAAATATTGCCACCCTGCTCGACATTCTCGAGGATCAGGTCGAGCGCGTTCGCAAAACGGAAAAAGCCGACTACGACCTGATGCGCGACATCATGCACTATATGACGACCTATCCGGATGGCTTCCATCATCCTATGGAAGATGCCGTCATCGAGAAGCTCATCGAGCGCGACCCAGGGTATCGCGAAATGGCGCTAGGCGTTGTCAAAGAGCACTCGGAGCTGGCGAGAAAAAGCAAGGCGTTTCTAGACATGCTGGTGAAGGTCGTCGACGGGGAAATCGTGCTCAGAAAGGACATCGTGGCTCGGGGCGTCGACTATATCGAGTTTCTGAGATCCCACATGCGGCAAGAAGACGAACGCTTGTTTCCGCAGGCCAAAGCCGTGCTCAATAATCAGGATTGGGAGCAGATTTCGGAGACAATAGAACATCGAAGAGACCCGGTGTTTGGAGAAATTGTCGACGCACAGTTCCGATCGATTTACGAATTCATAACGCTGCAGAGCAAAAGCTGAAACAGCAGGCGACAGCCGAACGAACGGCGAGTTATTCCAGGCGCAGCGACTAATAGTCTCGGTTAATGCTTTCACCGTTGGCTAACGCTGGCGGATTGACGACATTTGAGCGTTGCCGACGATTGGCTTGAACGTCTGCTCTGGGGGCCGAGTACTCTCGCGCCGGCGGCTGGTTTTGTGCCCACGTCGTCTTGGAACTGTGTCAAAATCCGTTCTCCCCTTCGGAATCAATGCCTGAAACCGACTAATCGTAGTGATGGCCGCTCCAGAACTGATCTCTAAATCGGTTGCAGGCACAAACGCGCCAAACGCCGTTTTCGCCCATCCAGTCGTTGAGGAACGCTTCACTCGCGACACCATCGAAGGCGCCAGGGAGGCTTTCCTGCTTATCGACGGAATCCGCTGTGGAGCCTGCGCCCTTAACGTAGAGCGGAGCCTGCAGAAGCTTTCCGGGGTTACGGAAGCCGAGGTCAATTTCTCGACCCACCGGGCCCGCGTGGCGTGGGACGGATCGCGGCTGAAGCTGGCCGATATACTCAAAGCGGTCGTGGACGCGGGATACGGCGCGCGACCATTTGATCCCTCCCGGCGCGAAGTCAGGCTCGAGTCCGAGCGGAAGCGCCGACTGGTCCAACTTGGCATAGCCGGATTGTTCGGCATGCAAGTCATGGCGATCTCCCTTGCCCTTTACGCGGGGGATTTCAAGGGCATCGAGGATTCACTGCGGGCTTTGCTCAGGTGGGCAAGCCTGTTGCTCGTCATCCCAATCATTGCCTACGCGGCGGTTCCCTTCTTCCGCAACGCGGCCACGGATCTGCGTCGTGGCCGAACCGGAATGGACGTACCGGTATCGTTGGGGCTTCTAATCGCGTTCTCGGGCAGCGCCCACTCGACGATATCGGGCTCAGGCGCAATCTATTTTGACTCGGTAGCAATGTTCGTGTTCTTCCTGCTTCTTGCGCGTTACGTGGAGTTCAGCGCCCGGGCCCGGCATTCGCGAATCGCGGAGTCCCTGGTCACCGCGCCGCCGACCATGGCCGTCCGCATCCTCCAGGGCGGACAAGGCCCGACTCGGGAACCGGTGCTTGCCGCGACGCTGGCCCCGGGCGACCGGATCATGGTGGCGGGCGGAGATACCGTCCCCGCTGACGGCGTGGTGGCGTCAGGGGAATCCACGCTGGATGAATCGCTGCTCACCGGCGAGAGCCGCCCGGTGCAGAAGTCAGCCGGCGATTCGGTCATGGCCGGCTCGATGAACTTCGAAAACCCCATCGAGGTTGTCGTCAGAAGCGCCGCGGATGATTCGCTGCTCGCGGTCACATTAAGGCTGATGGAGCGCGCGCGCGCCGCCAAACCTCCGGCAGAGCGCCTGGCGGATCAAATTGCAGGTGGATTCGTCGCCGCGGTGCTTCTGCTCGCCGCTATCGTGGCGCTCTACTGGTGGCAGACGGCGCCCGATCGCTGGCTTGCCGTCACCATCTCTGTTCTGGTCATTACCTGTCCCTGCGCCCTGTCCCTGGCGACTCCCTCCGCGCTGGCTGCCGGTGTCGGAGCTTTGACCAAACGCGGGCTGATTGTGACCCGCGGCCATGTGCTGGAGACTTTGGCGCGGGCGAATCATTTCGTGTTCGACAAGACCGGAACGCTGACCCGGGGAAAGCTCACAATTGACCGCGTCGGGGTCCACGGGAACCTAAGCGAAGTTGACGCCGTTCGTGTTGCGGCGGCCCTCGAGCAAAACGTGAGTCACCCGGTTGCCCGCAGCATCAGATCTCATTGCGTAGTCGCGCCCGCCGAAGCAGTCGGGGTAATGGTGACGCCCGGACGGGGCGCCGAGGGCGTTGTGGACGGTAAGCGCTATTTCATCGGTTCCGTGAGCTTCATCGCCGAGCGCTTAGCGGAGCCGCAGCTTGCGCACCGATTCCACGCGCAGCATGAAGACATGCTGGTTCTACTGGCGGACGATTCCCGAGTGCTGGCGAGCTTCCTGCTCCGGGACGAGCTCCGGGGCGACGCCCCTCAGCTGGTGCGGCAGCTACGCTCGCTGCGTTGCAGCCTGACTTTACTCTCCGGCGATCGGCCGCAGACCACCGACGAGCTCGCCGGTCGCCTGGGTATCCGGGATGCAAGCGGCGGCCTAACGCCTGAGCAGAAACTGTCCGCGATCCGGCGGATGCAGGCGGATGGAAACATTGTCGCGGTGGTGGGCGACGGCATCAACGACGCGCCGGTGCTTGCGGGCGCCAACGTGTCATTCGCCATGGCGGGCGGCCCGGAGGCAGCGCGGGCGAGCGCCGATCTGATAATGATTGGCGATCGGCTCGAGAACATTGCCGCCAGCGTTTCCATTGCACGCCGCACGCGTACCGTGATCGCACAAAATCTGATCTGGGCCGTAGCGTATAACCTGCTGGCGCTTCCCGCAGCAGCGCTTGGGTATGTGCCGCCCTGGATTGCCGCCGTCGGCATGTCGTTGAGCTCGCTGATTGTCGTAGGAAACAGCCTGCGCGCGGGCAGCGCACAGTTTTCGCCAAGCCCGGAGTAACTACCCGTGGAAGTGCTCTATATTCTGGTGCCGCTTTCCGTCGTGCTGGCCCTAGTCATCGCGCTGGTGTTTGTGCTCGCGATTCGTTCCGGGCAATTCGACGATCTGGAAGGTCCAGCGTATCGGATGCTTGCGGACAAAGACGAAGTTGACGCACCTAAATTATCGGCCTCTACGTCACGCGACCAGAGCCCAGAGCCTTGATTCAGGTCAATGGAAATTTCGCCAGCGCGAACTATTCTCATCTACGACTGATTCTAGATTGGTCGCCATTCGCGGCCGGGAGGACCGCAAGATGGATATTTTGAAGCACCTCGATAGCGACCACAAAAATGTCGCGCATATGCTCGACATCCTCGACAAACAGCTGGACAACGTGCACCAGATGAAAGCCGCGGATTTCGATCTGATGCGCGACGTTATGTTCTACATGACGCGATATCCCGACCGTACCCATCATCCCCTCGAGGATCTCGTCATACACAAACTCATCGAACATGACGCGTCGACTCGAGAACTGGGCGAAAACATACTTCGCGAGCACGGGGGATTAGCTGAAAAGGGACAAACTTTTTTAGATATGCTGGTGCAGGTCACCGACGGCGCCATGGTGCTGCGCGAGGAAATCGAAGCGGCGGGCAGAGATTATGTTGGCTTTCTTCGCGCGCACATGAAGAAGGAAGACGAACGTTTGTTCCCGCTTGCGAAAAAGACGCTCACCCATCGAGACTGGAGCGAAATCGCTCAAGCCATCGAGGGCCGTCATGATCCCGTATTCGGACCCGTTGTTGACGACCAGTTCCGCGCGCTATACGACTTTATTCAGCAGCAAACCGCCTGATTCGTCGGTTTTCAGATTACGGGGGAAAGATCGCTTAAGCCCGTTCCGGGAAGCGGCATTCGTCCGAGAATTCTCCAGGATTCCGTCTCCAGGTGCAGGTGCCAGAGACCGGCCTCAAGACCACCGATCTTGCCTGAATAATGCCCCTTCCCTATAAGTCGAAGCCCTACAACCCGATCAAGGCCGGAGCGCGTAGGGTGCACGAGGCGCAGAGTTAGTCGACTTGGGAATAAGACCTGAGGGTCGCTGGAAGAAACCTCCACCCGAATTTCCTGGGATCGGGAGTCAAACTCGACCCCGGCGCTCAAGCCCAGCCGCGCCGCCGTTCGGTCGCGCTTCAGTTCGCGGTTAATTTCCAGACCGCGTTTGTAGTAATCATCCACGACCAAGCCGTCATAGGACGCGGCCGCAACCACCAGCATCCCGATACCGACAAGGACCGCCGAACCCGGTATGGCGATGAGCATCCAGACCAGCGGCTGGCGATACCACGGACGCTCGTGCTTCATGATGACTTCGCTCACCTTGCCGTCACCGGACCCAAAAAACGGCCCTCGGTCTCCACCTTGAGCGACGGATTATCCGTTGCTTCAAGGTGGAAAACCACTCGGCTGCTCGGTCGTTCGAGACTGTAGGGGTCGGCCCGAAGTTTTGCGAAGAAAGAACGCACATCGCCTGCGCCCACCTCGATAGTCGCGTCTTCCATCAGCAGCTCGACGCCCTCGATACCGCTTGCGCTAAGGCTGAAACTATGGAGTGCGTCATCCATGTTGATAATCTTGAGCGTGTACACATTTTCCACCAGCCCCTGGGATGTTTCCCTGTACAAAGCGTTCCGATCGCGAATGACGTCAAGCGCCAGAGGCGTGCGCAGTCCGAGGGACACACCGAGCGCGATCGCTAGACCCAGGAGAATGATGGCGTAGATCAGCACACGCGGCCTGAAAACCTGCACAGGCGCGCCCGCAACCGCGTTTTCCGTAGTGTAGCGAATCAGGCCCTTGGGGTAATTCATCCTCTCCATGACCTGATCGCACGCATCCACACACGCGGCGCAGGCAATGCACTGGTACTGCAAACCATCGCGTATGTCTATTCCGGTGGGGCACACCTGAACGCAAATGGTGCAGTCGATGCAGTCTCCGAGTCCCGCCGATCGATGATCGAGACTCTTCCTTCGTGAACCACGGGGTTCGCCGCGGGTCTGGTCGTAGGAGATGATCAGCGTGTCGCGGTCGAACATGGCGCTCTGGAAACGCGCGTAGGGACACATATAGATGCAGACCTGTTCCCTCATCCAACCGGCATTGCCGTAGGTGGCGAAGCCGTAGAAAAAAACCCAGAAGGTCTCCCAGGGCCCGAGGTCGAGCGCCAGCAGACGCGTGCCGAGCTCGGTAATCGGAGTGAAGTATCCAACAAAGGTAAAACCGGTCCATAGCGAGAACACGATCCAGACCAGGTGCTTTGTGCCTTTAATCAGAATCTTGCGCATCGACCAAGGCAACCTGTCCAGTTTCATCTGCTTTTGGCGGTCGCCCTCCACTTTACGCTCGATCCAGAGAAAAACTTCGGTCCAGACGGTTTGAGGACAGGCGTAACCACAGAACAGCCGGCCGGCAATCGCCGTAAACAAAAACAACGA
>JBFHVA010000039.1:0-21269 GCA_041589735.1 Gammaproteobacteria bacterium
ATAAACGGATCCGCGCGCGAGGCCCACCGCGCCGAGCATGGCGTTCAGCAGCCGGCCGGCGCGCCCGACAAAGGGCTCGCCCATGCGGTCTTCGTCGGCACCCGGCGCCTCGCCGATAATCATGAGCCGGGCGTCAGGTGCGCCGACGCCGAATACCGTCTGCGTCCGGGTTCGGTGCAACCCGCAGCGAACGCAGCCGGACACGATTCGCTCGAGGGTGGGCAAATCGGCATCAGAAACCGGAATCGAATCGTCGCTGGAGGGCGTTAACGCGAGCCGGGCTTCCGCCACGCTGGGCGCCGATTGGGGTAATTCCAAAGCCCGGTGGGACGAATTCCCCGCGGTGCGGGATTCCCACACGGTAATCCCCATCGCATTGAGACAGCTGAGTTTACGCTGGTCCACGACCACTTGCGTATTGTTTGCCAAGAGCGGGATCCGCTCAAGTTATTATTTGCTGTTGTGCGCGTCCTCGGTGAGTGAATTGGCCGCCGCGCCCCGCTGCAGACGGCGGCGGCGAATATGGATGAGGGTAAGCACCGGGCCAGATATGGCGTATCCCAGGGAGACAAGAAATAACACTAGCGGCGGGTCGCTGGAAATGAAAACAAACACAAGCACAACCGCGAGAACGCTGACGAAAGGAACGCGACCGCGAAGGTCCAGATCTTTGAAGCTGTAATAACGGGTGTTGCTCACCATCAACAAGCCGGTGAGTATGGTGGCTGCGAACGCAAACGGGAGCATGGCCTGTCCGCTCGCGCCGTAGTCCGTCGCCAGCCAGACCAGTCCGGCAATGACCGCAGCCGCCATGGGACAGGGCAGGCCCTGAAAATAACGCTTGTCCGACGTACCCAGCTGAGTATTGAAGCGCGCCAGTCTCAAAGCCGTTGCCGCGGCGTAGAAAAACGCCGCCAGCCAGCCGAGCTTTCCCATTCCGGAAAGCGCCCATTCGTAGGCCACCAGCGCCGGCGCAAGCCCGAAGCAGATGACGTCGGACAGGCTGTCGTATTCCGCCCCGAAGGCGCTTTGGGTATTGGTCATGCGGGCGATGCGCCCGTCGGCACCGTCCAAAACCATGGCGATGAAAATTGCCGCCGACGCCACGTCGAACTGACCGTTCATGGCAGCGACGATGGCGTAAAAGCCGGCAAACAGCGCCGCCGTGGTGAACAGGTTCGGCAACAGGAAGATGCCGCGGCGCAGCCGTTTTTTGCCCGGGCTGACTGGCGTTTCCGGCGGCGCTATGCGGGATTCTTTGTTGTCAGTCATGGGAAGATAATAGCGCGAATGGTCCGAATCACACCACGCGGACCCGATTGACGACGGTACGGCTAATCCCGCTTCAACTCCGCCAGCACCGAGGAAATCGCGCGAACCCGGTCTCCGACCTCGATTCGGGGCATAGCGTCCGCCGGCGCAAGCAGCTCGAAGGAGCTGGCAAAGTAGACGAAGCCGAAACTGGCGCCCTGGCCGACACGCTCGCCCGGGGAGTGGTGGAAGCGACAGCGGGACAACGGCCAGCGGGAAGAGATCGCTATCAGCACATCGTCATCCTCGTCGCTTTTCACGTGGACTGCGTAGCAATCCGGTGAGGCGCGCAGGCTTCTCTTCAGTCGTTCTTCACCGAAGGGCCCGTAACTGGTCCAAAAACGCTGCACTTTGCCTTCGGTGGCGCTGAAAAAGACTGTGATCCCTGGCGGCGCGACCTTGATGCTGATTCGAAGCGCCGGGCGGTCGAGCCAGGAGTCCCGGTAAGGCTCGATGCAGGCAACGCGCCCATCCACGGGGGAGAGCAAACCCAGCGGCACCGCCGGGGCGCGGCGTCGCGGAACCCGGTAAAGCCAGATAAGAGCCGCGCCCAGAGCGAAGGCAGGCACCGCCGCGTAAACGACACCGAAATAGACCAACGCAACCCCCCCCGCAAGGGTAACGAGGACCGCAGCGGTGCCTTCACGCGCGATCATGCAAACGGATCCTGGGACCGCTCACCTCGCGAGGAGCGTGCGGCGGTGCGCCGGCCATTTCTCACTCACGCGTCTAGGACACGGTGCGGGCGGAATTGCGCGGCGTCGGCGAAGTCGTTTAAAGCCCTGCCCAATATCGACTTTCAATTTTTTGCCCGATCGACCAGCTTGTGCTCACGGATCCAGGGCATCATGTCCCGCAAGCGCTCACCCACCTGCTCAATGGAGTGGGCCTGGCTCAGCCGACGCATGGCCTTCATCTTCGGCGTGCCCGCCTGGTTCTCGAGGATGAACTCATGGGCAAAGGCGCCGCTTTGGATCTCATTGAGGATGCGCCGCATTTCGGCGCGGGTTTCCTCAGTCACGATCCTCGGGCCGCGGGTGAAATCGCCGTACTCGGCGGTGTTCGAGACCGAGTAACGCATGTTGGCGATGCCGCCTTCGTAAATCAGATCGACAATTAGCTTGACCTCGTGCAGGCACTCGAAGTACGCCATTTCCGGCGCGTAGCCGGCGTCCACCAGAGTTTCGTAGCCGGCCTGAATCAGTGCGGTCAAACCGCCGCAAAGCACCACCTGCTCACCGAACAAATCCGTCTCGGTCTCCTCGCGAAAGCTGGTCTCGATAATGCCGGCGCGCCCGCCGCCGATGCCGCAGGCATACGAAAGCGCGAGCTCCTTAGCCTGCCCGCTCGCGTCCCTGGCCACGGCGATGAGCATCGGGGTGCCGCCGCCTTCGGCGTAGGTGGAACGTACCAGGTGACCGGGCGCCTTGGGCGCGATCATGATCACGTCCAGATCGGCGCGTGGCTCGATTTGACCGAAGTGGATGTTGAAACCGTGGGCGAATGCGAGGGTCGCACCCTCGTTGATATTCGGCGCGATACTTTCTCGGTAGAGCCGGGCCTGATGCTCGTCCGGCGCGAGCACCATTACGATTTCCGCCGACTTGACCGCATCGTCGATGTTTTTAACCGAGAGACCTGCGGACTTTGCCTTCGCTTCAGACGCGGAGCCGGATCGCAGGCCGACGACGACATCGACGCCGGAATCCTTGAGATTATTCGAGTGGGCGTGTCCCTGAGAACCGTAGCCGATGACCGCCACCTTCTTCGATTGAATGAGCGAAATGTCGGCGTCCTTATCGTAGTAAATGTTCATTGTTCTCTCCGCACGTGACGAAGTTGATGGTGAAGATGGATGCTTAAGATCGATCGTCGGGCCCGGATGTCGAATCCAGAGTCGCTAACGCTAGAGCCTTAGGGATTTCTCTCCCCTGCCGACCGCCAGCGATCCAGAGCGCACGACCTCCAGGATGGATGTCTTGTCCAGAGCCTCGATAAAGGCGTCGAGCTTATCCGCGGTGCCGGTGAGTTCTATGATGTAGCTCGTATTGGTGACGTCCAGAACGCGTCCCCTGAAGATGTCCGACAGCCGCTTTATTTCTTCCCGCTGAGGACCCGCCGCTTTGAGCTTGATCAGCATCATCTCCCGGTCGACGTGTCTGCCTTCGGTGAGGTCGAGCAGCCTGACCACATCCACCAGCTTGTTAAGCTGCTTGGTGATCTGCTCAATGATGGCCTCGGATCCGCTGGTGACGAGCGTCATTCGAGAAACGGTCGGATCCTCGGTCGGCGCGACGCTTAACGATTCGATGTTGTAACCGCGAGCGGAGAACAGGCCGGCGACACGGCAAAGCGCGCCGGGCTCGTTCTCCAGCAAGAGCGAAATAATGTGCCGCATTTTTTGACGGGCTTCTTTAAGCCAGCTCGCGGTTCTTGCAAAGCTCGGACAAGAGCATTTCGTTATGTCCCTTGCCGCTCATCATCATCGGGAATACGTTTTCCGTAGGGTCGGTGATGAAATCCATGAACACGAGCCGGTCTTTCAGCGCGAACGCCTCCTTGAGCGCGCCTTCGACGTCCGAGGGCTTTTCAATCTTCATGCCCACGTGTCCGAAGCTTTCCGTGAGGCGGGCGAAATCAGGTAGCGAATCCAGATACGAATGCGATTCGCGCTTCTCGTACATGAACTCCTGCCACTGCCGCACCATGCCCAGATATCTGTTGTTCAAATTTATGATCTTGACCGGCAAGTCGTACTGCTTGGCGGTGGACAGCTCCTGGATGCACATGACGATGCTGCCTTCCCCGGTGACGCAGGCCACGGTGGCGTCCGGATAAGCGAACTGCACGCCCAGCGCTGCAGGCAGGCCGAAGCCCATGGTTCCTAGGCCACCTGAGTTGACCCAGCGACGCGGCTTATCGAAGGGATAGAACTGGGCCGCCCACATCTGGTGCTGGCCCACGTCGGAGGTGACATAGGCGTCGCCGCCGGTCACCTCGTAGAGTTTCTGCACGACGTACTGGGGCTTGATGCGCTCGTCGGACCACTCGTATTTGAGGCAGTCTATAGAGCGCCACTCGTTGATTCGTTTCCACCATGCGTCGATGGCGTCGGCGTCGGGCTTTCGGTTGCTCTCCTTGAGCATGGCGATCATTTCGCGCAGCACGCTGCCCACCGGGCCTACGATAGGCACGTGGACCTTCACCGTCTTGGCGATGGATGACGGGTCAATATCGATGTGAACGATCTTTGCATCCGGGCAGAACTTTTTGACATCGCCCACCACCCGATCGTCGAATCGGGCGCCGATGCCGATGAGCACGTCGCACTCGTGCATGGCCATGTTGGCCTCGTAGGTGCCGTGCATGCCCAGCATGCCCACGAACTGTTTGTCGGTTCCGGGATAAGCGCCAAGGCCCATGAGCGTGTTGGTGATCGGGTAGCCGAGCAGACGGGTCAGTTCCCTGAGCTCCTTTGACGCGTTGTCGAGGATGACCCCGCCGCCGGTGTAGATCATCGGCCGCTTGGCCGACAGGATCAGATCCAGCGCCTTGCGAATCTGGCCGGCGTGTCCCCGGGTCACCGGGTTGTAGGAGCGCATGGTCACGTTGGCCGGGTATTCGTAGGGGATTTTGAGATCCGGCCGGGTGACGTCCTTGGGGATATCCACCACCACGGGGCCCGGACGCCCGGAGGTGGCGACATAAAACGCCTTCTTCAGGGTTGCGGCCAGCTCGTTCACGTCCTTGACCAGGAAGTTGTGCTTGACGCAGGGGCGCGTGATGCCGACGCAGTCGACCTCCTGGAAGGCGTCGCTGCCGATGGCGTGGGTGGGAACCTGGCCGGTAATGACGACCATGGGAATGGAATCCATGTGGGCGGTGGCGATGCCGGTGACGGCGTTGGTGGCTCCGGGCCCGGAGGTGACCAGCACCACCCCGGGCTTACCGGTGACCCGGGCATAGCCGTCCGCCATGTGGGTGGCGCCCTGCTCGTGGCGGACGAGAATGTGCTTCAGGTAGTTCTGCCGGTAGAGCTCGTCGTAAATGTGCAGCACGGCTCCGCCGGGGTAGCCGAAAATGTACTCCACCCCCTCGTCCTTGAGGAACTGGATAATGATCTCGGATCCGCTGAGCATCTTCACAAGGCCCACCCCGTTAAAAAAGCCCGCGAAAGCGGGCCACCTGCATGGTCACCTGAAACGGCCAAACTACCTTAGATTTTCCGCGGAGGTCAAGGAAAACACCGGTTTTTAGCCGCCCGGATCGCCTTTCACGAGCCCGGGCGCCGGCGTCGGAAAGCCCGCGGGATAGCGGTTTTGCCAAATGCGTCGCTAACAAGGCTCAAAGCGACGGTCTATATTTATTGAAATCAGTCATTTGTGGTGAACAGGCAATGTGGTACCGAAGGTATCTGAGGATCTGGCCGCTGGCGGCGGCCGCGCTATTGGTGATGGCACCCGTGGAGTCGAGCTTCGCCCGCTTGTATAAGTGGGTGGACGAGTACGGCAACGTGACTTATTCGGAACGCAAACCGCCCGGCCAGCAGGCGGAAGAGATCAAGGTTCGCGCAGCGCCGGTTTCGCCTTCTCAAGCCGAAGAGCAGCTGGATTCCATGAAGGACAAGACCGACACCCAGCTAAAAGACCGCAGATTCGCCCGCACCGCCGCGAGCGAAGAAGAAAAAGAGGTCGAAATTTTTAGAAAGAACTGCGAAATCGCACGCCAGAATCGCCGCGTGCTTGAAAACTCTTCCCGCATCCAGGGCAAGGACGGCCAGGGCAACAACTACTTTCTTGATTCAAAAGAAATCCAGGCCAAGCTTCAGCAGTCCATGAAGCAGATCGAGCTCTACTGCAAGTAACGATCTAGACGCCGGGCGCTGTTCGGCGCCCGGCGTTTCAATTCAATCGCTCAATTCCACTACTCAGATCCGGCGCCAGCGCGTGGCGCTGGCGGGCTCATTTGACTTTATCCCCGGGTGACGGATATTAAGCCCGCTGGTCGCGCAGGCTAAAGCATCTTTGCCTGTACGGTTCGAAATTCGAAACTACTGAGGATTCATCTGTGCGTCTTTCCAAGACCCTGATCGCGACGCTGAAGGAAACTCCGGCGGATGCCGAGGTCGTCAGCCACAAGCTGATGCTTCGCGCCGGGCTCATTCGCCAGCTCGCATCGGGCCTCTATACCTGGCTGCCCTTGGGAACGCGGGTGCTGCGAAAGGTGGAAAACGTGGTGCGTGAGGAAATGAACGGCGCCGGCGCCCATGAAGTCTTCATGCCCGCGGTGCAGCCGGCGGAACTGTGGCAGGAGTCCGGGCGTTGGGAGGAGTACGGTCCCGAGCTCTTAAGGCTCAAAGATCGGCACGACCGGGATTTCTGTTTTGGTCCCACCCACGAAGAAGTGATTACGGATATTGCGCGGCGCGAAATCCGCAGCTACAAACAGTTGCCCATCAACCTTTACCAGATCCAGACCAAATTCCGTGACGAGATCAGACCGCGCTTCGGCGTCATGCGCGCGCGCGAGTTCATCATGAAGGATGCATACTCGTTCGACCTGGATGCCGACGGCCTGGAGGCTTCCTACCAGCAGATGCACGACGCCTACTGCCGGATATTCTCGCGCTTGGGTCTCGATTATCGGGTGGTGGAAGCGGATTCCGGCGCCATCGGCGGCAGCCGCTCGCATGAATTTCACGTGCTCGCCGATTACGGCGAGGATGCCATCGCGTTCAGCAACTCCGGCAGGTTCGCCGCCAACGTGGAGCTGGTTCCCTGTAAAGCCGAAGTCGGCGCTCGCCCAGAGCCCGGGCAGCAGATGCATACCGTTGATACCCCGGGGCAACACACCATCGCGGATCTGGCTGCGTTTCTGAAAGTGCCCGAGCACCTTTGCCTGAAGACGCTGCTGGTGGAAGGCCAGGACGGCGGCCTGGTTGCGCTGGCGTTGCGCGGCGACCACGACCTCAACTTGCTCAAGGCCTCGCACATCGAAGCGGTGAAGTCGCCGATCAGCTTTGCCACGCCCGAGCGCGTGGCAGAAGTGGTCGGCTGCGGGCCCGGGTCACTCGGGCCGCTGGGGCTGGATATCCCCGTCTACGCCGACCACGCGGCCGCGGTCATGGCCGATTTTGTATGCGGCGCCAATGTCGAAGACAAGCACCTCGCCGGGGTCAACTGGGGCCGCGACCTGGCGGAGCCCGAGACCGCCGACCTGCGCAACGCCGTGGAGGGAGACTTAAGCCCCGACGGCGACGGCAGCCTGGTGATCCGCCGCGGCATTGAGGTGGGTCACATCTTTCAGCTCGGCACCAAGTACAGCAAGTCTCTGCACGCCGTGGTTCTGGACGAGCAGGGTAAGGCCGTCGAGCTGGTGATGGGGTGCTACGGCATCGGCGTGACCCGGGTGGTGGCTGCCGCCATCGAGCAGAACCACGACGAGCGAGGCATCGTCTGGCCCACGGCCATCGCCCCCTACACGCTGGCGCTGCTGCCCATGAACATGCACAAGTCCAAGCGCCTGGAAGCCGCGGTGACGTCGCTCTACGAGTCGCTTCTGGATGCCGGGATCGAAGTGCTCTTGGACGACCGGCCGATACGTCCGGGGGTGATGTTTGCCGAGTCGGAGCTGATCGGTATCCCTCATCGACTGGTCTTCGGCGAGCGCGGTCTGGATGCGGGCGTGGTCGAGTACAAATCGCGGCGCGGGGACGAAGCCGGTGAGGTGCCGATTGACGAAGCGGTTGCCTTCGTGGGCGAGAAGATCGCAAAAGAAATCACGGTCGGCTGAGCCAGGGCGGCGCCGGCCCGTTCCAGCTTTTTCTGCTCGCCGGCATGCTTTACCTTTTGCTGCGCTCGCGGTTCAGCTTCAGTGCCGCCGGGCGTTGAATCCGCTCCATCCGATCGAGTCACCGGGTTCACTCAACAGAGATACGCTGACGGCTGCTGGCCCCGTGACTATATTTCCTGAGTGTTATGGGATTGAAACCCGAATGGGCCACCGTTGTCGCTGCCACATTGTTGTCGCTCTCAACCGCGGCCGGCGCCGCAACTACCGAGCGGCCTGATTCTCGGCTGCGGGCGCTGCTGATCGAAGCGGTATCCGAGGCCATAAGTTTCGATGATCGCTTCGAGGCCGAGGTTTGGCTGACCGACATGTCCACCCGGCTCGGAGATGCGGTTGAAAGTCCCGAAGAACGCATCGAAATTCTCCGCCAGGTCCATTACGAGGCAACCCGGGCCGATCTCGATCCCGAACTCGTGCTCGCCGTTATCCAGGTGGAAAGCAATTTCGATCGTTTCGCAATCTCCCGGGCGGGCGCACTGGGTCTGATGCAGGTCATGCCGTTCTGGCTGGAAGAAGTCGGCCGCCCGGGGGACAACTTGTTTCACATCGGGACCAACTTGCGGCTAGGCTGCACCATCTTGAAGTACTACCTGGATCTGGAGCGAGGCCACGTGGCGCGCGCACTGGCACGATACAACGGCAGCGCCGGAGAATCCTGGTACCCGATGCGGGTGTTCGACGCGCTGCGTGAACGCTGGTTTCGGCAGTAGGCGGGAAAGAATAAGCTTGAGACTTCAGGCCGAAGGCCATCGCCATTTGTGGACCGGCCCCTTTTGCCGCTTCGGTTTCAGATCGTTTCGAAGCCGCGGAAGTCGCACTCGCCGATAAAGGGCTCACAGTCAACCGACGACACCGACGCCGAAGGCGGGCCGTGCTCGAGCCATCGGCACAACGCGTTCAGCTTGTCCTCTGAACCGCAGGCAATCACTTCCACCCGTCCGTCCCGCAGGTTGGCCGCCCGTCCCGCGAGCCCCAGCGCCACTGCTTTGCGTCGCGTGGACTCCCGAAAGAAGACTCCCTGAACGCGTCCCGACACAAAACAGCGACGACAGCTCATGGAAGATTGACCTGGATCTGGATCATGAGTGGATATGGAGGCTAACAAAGCGCGTCGAGACTCGTCATCCCTTGTTGGCCGAAGCCGTCGCGCGCAGATTCACATTCTTTGGTGAGCTGTGCCAGGTGGCATAGAATCGCACAGTCTGCTTCAAAGACGCCGAGGACCGGAATGGAGATGAGCATGCAGGTGACCCTCTATCACAACCCCAGGTGCAGCAAATCGCGCGCTGCATTGGAGCTTCTCGAGAAAAAGAAACTCGACTTTAAAGTCATCGAATACCTCAAGCACCCGCCGTCACCGAAGCAACTTGATCGCATTCTCAGCCTGTTGGAGATGGAACCACGGGAACTAATACGGAAAAACGAAGCGCCCTATCGCGAGCTCGATCTCGATGACGAAACGCTCAGCCGGGACGCCCTGATTGCGGCAATCTCGGCCCACCCTATTCTCATGCAGCGACCCATCGTGCTTGCCAACGGTAAAGCGGCCGTTGGTCGACCGCCGGAGCAGATTCTCAGCATTTTGTAACGCCTAATGTCCGAAATACTGGTGCTTTATTACAGCCTCCACGGCAACGTGGCGAACATGGCGCGTCACGTCGCCCGAGGGGTGGAAGAGGTCAATGGTATGCAGGCTCGGGTGCGCACCGTGCCCAGGGTCTCAACCGTGTGCGAGGCGAGCGAAAGCCCCGTGCCCGCACAAGGCCCGCCTTTCGTCGAAGCGCGCGACCTGGAGGAATGCGCCGGGCTGGTGCTGGGCAGTCCAACGCGATTTGGCAACATGGCGGCCCCGCTCAAGTATTTCCTCGACGGCACCGCCGACGACTGGCTTTCAGGGACCCTGGTCGGAAAACCCGCCGCCGTCTTCACCTCCACCTCGACCCTGCATGGCGGACAGGAAACCACTCTGATTTCCATGATGCTGCCGCTGCTGCACCACGGCATGGTGGTGCTGGGTCTGCCTTATACCGAGCCCGCACTCAACCGCACCGAGACCGGCGGGACGCCTTACGGGGCGAGCCACGTGGCCGGCTTGGACAGTAAGCGGCCCTTGAGCGAAGATGAAAAGCAGCTGTGCACGGTGCTCGGACGCCGGGTGGCGGAGCTGGCCGCGGCGATCGCCAGGGTCCCGGAAGGTCAACAGCGCTGAAATTTCAGCGGTCGCGGAATTCGCTACCGATGAGCACTTCGCGCACCAGGGGGACGGTAAGCTTTCGATGCTCGCTCAATGAGAGCGCGTCGAGTCGATCGAGCACCGCCATCAATGAATGCATGTCCCGCGGACCGCGCCGCAACAGGTAACGCACCGATTCCTCGGGAAACTCGAACCCCCTCGCCTTGGCCCGCGCGGCGAGTACACGTCCGCGCTCGGAATCGTTCAGCTCAAGGGCCTTAAAGACCGTGCCGGATAACAGACGTGACTTTAGATCGTTCAACTCCAGCGGAATGGCGTGCGGTGGGCGGTCGGCGGCCATCGCCATCGGCACGCCGCCGGATTCCGCTTGGTTGTAGAGATGAAACAGCGCTTCCTCCCAGCGCCCTAATCCGGCGATGGCCTGGACATCATCGATACAGATCAGGCGCGCGCGCTCGAGACCGGTCAGCATGTCGGGATCCAGCTCGGCGTGTGACAAAAGTGGCACGTAGGCGGTGGCGCTCCCACCGTCGGCGGCTTCGGCGCACGCGGCCTCTAAAAGGTGGGTCTTGCCGCTGCCTGCGGCGCCCCAAAGATAAACCAGCGGTCCAAAGGCACCGCCGGACAGCTGCCGAAGCGCAGCCATCGCCGGCTGGTTTCGTCCGGGAACAAAGTTGGAAAACGTGTGCGCTTCGCTGAGCGCGACGCCGAGCGTGAACTGGCGACCGCGCTGCTTTTCCATCACTTGAGGCTTTTCCATTTCTGTTAAGCCGAGACGGGCGTCGGGAAATGAAGCGCCCGGGGTTTGGCTCAAGGCAAGAGCCGAAATCTCAGCTCCGGATCGCCGGGAAGACTCTCCCGCGCCAGCGTGCCGCCTAGAGCAACCACTTCGAGCAGCGCGTCCTGGCCGCCGCGGGTTTCGACAAAAAACCTCACCTCGTCGGCGCTCACCCGGGTTACGCTCACATCCGTAATCTGTTCCAGGGTGCTCAGATAGTTCAGAGTTCGGGCGTAGTCGCCGGCGCTGCGCACGCCACTGACAATGAGCCCGAAGCCGTAAGCCCCTGCGATTCCGCTGGGGCCCGCAAAGCGGAACGCCAACCGATTCGCCATCGCGTTGACGGCGTCGGCCAACAGCAGTTCAAGGATGTCGCTCTGGTTCGACCACTCCTCTACCGTGTCGCCGGCAATCAGACTGAAGCGGCCCTCCCACAGCGTCGGCAGCAGACGATATACGCGCCCGGTAAAAATCACGTTGGACTGGTAGCGGCCGGATGCCTGCGCAATGCGGTCTCGAAATCCACCCCACACGTCGCTAACACGAAGCCGGCCCTGGTCTTCCAGGTCAAGAAGCGGCAGCACCACGGGCACGCCCCGCTGGCGGGCAGTCTCGCGAATTATAGCGGCGAGATCTGGCGCCTCTTCGCCCCCCAGGATCCGGCGGCTACCTGACTGATCCACGGCCACCCAGACCATGACCGCCGGACGCACCCGCCCCCAAACTCTGAGTCCTGCGTCCCGCACCAGTCCATCCACCACGCGAGCGTCGAAGCGCGCCCACAGCCGCCAGCGCTGATCCGGCGCCTGAGATTGGGCCGATTCCGAATCCGGGGCCTGGCGATATCGAAACTGCTGCACGAAACGTCCGGGGTTCGCAACCGCCCGCGCCACCGTTGGATCGGAGCGGGTCCCCGGCAAACCGCTGACCTTGGTGATGACCCGAAGCAGCGCGTCGCCCAAGCCCGCCGCTCTCGAGGCCTCGGACTTATCCGCAACCGGCACCTCGGCTTCGTAGAGGTCGCTCACCTCCACCGCCGACAGAGAGGCGGTGCCCGCGAGCGCGTAGACCGCCGTCGCAATGAGGAAGCAAAAAAGTCGTGGCGCGGTGATCCGTGACATGCGACGGACGCTATGTAAGGCTCAAGGCCAAGTCAAGGTTTGCAGCTCAAATAGGCTGGTCTTAACATCCCACTCGTGAAACGTCGCGGTCGAAACCCTCTCACCTACCGTGACGCCGGCGTGGACATCGACCGCGGGAATCGCCTGGTGGAGCGCATCAAGCCTCTGGCGCAGTCCACCGCCAGCGACAACGTCATCGCCGGCATCGGCGGCTTCGGCGCATTGTTCAACCTTCCTCTGGACCGTTACCGCGAGCCGGTCCTGGTCTCCGGCACCGACGGTGTGGGAACCAAGCTGTTGCTGGCTATCTCCACCGGCGTCCACGACACCATCGGAATCGATCTGGTGGCGATGTGCGCCAATGACGTGGTGGTTCAGGGCGCCGAACCGCTGTTTTTCCTCGATTATTTCGCCACCGGAAGGCTCGACGAAGACATCGCTCACGCCGTGATCTCCGGCATCGCCGAGGGATGTCGCCAGGCCGGCGCGGCGCTGATCGGCGGAGAAACCGCGGAGATGCCCGGGATGTACGCTGATGGACATTACGACCTGGCCGGATTCTGCGTCGGCGTGGTGGAGCGTAGCCGGATCATCGACGGCGCAAGGGTGAAACCCGGAGACCGCGTCATCGGGCTCTCCTCCAGCGGCTTCCATTCCAACGGATACTCCCTGGTCCGAAAAGTGCTGGAGCGATCCGGCGCCGACTTGTCGGCTCCGCTGGGGGCGCAGACCCTCGCTGAGGCGCTGCTCAAGCCCACGCGGATCTATGTACGCAGTGTGCTGGCGCTGCTGCGGGAAATTGAAGTCAGTGCGATCGCCCACATTACCGGCGGCGGCCTGGTGGAGAATTTGCCCCGGGTGTTGCCGGAGTTCACCCGCGCCGAGCTCGACAGCGCTTCCTGGACCCGGCCGGAAGTATTTCAGTGGATCGAGGAAACCGGGGATATCGAGCCTGAAGAGATGCATCGCGCCTTCAACTGCGGGATCGGGATGACCCTCTGCGTCGCCCGCGGTCACGCGGAAGCCGCCCTGGAGCTGCTCAAGACCCAAGGAGAGGAGGCGCAAGTTATCGGCGAGATCCGCGCAACGAAATCCAAAGTGCCGGAGACCGTTATCTCTTGAGCGATTCCAATCTTGCCCTGGTGGTGCTGATCTCCGGGCGCGGAAGCAATCTCCAGTCGATCATCAACGCCGCGGGCGACGGCAGCCTAGCCGCTGACATTCGCGCGGTGCTGAGCAACGAACCGGACGCCTATGGTTTAGAACGCGCGCGCCGCGCCGGAATCAAGACCCAGGTGATCAATCACCGTGATTATCCAAGCCGCGACGAATTCGATGCCGCACTGATGGAATGCATCGATGCCTTCGAACCCGGATTGGTGGCGCTCGCGGGCTTCATGCGCATTCTGACCCCCGCCTTCGTCAATCACTATCACGGCCGCCTGATGAACATTCACCCCTCACTGCTTCCGGATTTTCCCGGGCTCGATACTCACCAGCGGGCGCTGGACGCGGGCGTTCGGGAACACGGCGCAAGCGTGCACTTCGTCACGCCAGATTTAGACGGCGGGCCGGTAATCATTCAGGCGCGGGTGCCGGTCAAGGCGCACGACGACGCGGATACGCTCGCCGCGCGGGTGCTCGAGCGCGAGCACGAGATCTACCCGCAGGCGATCCGCTGGTTTGCCGAGGGCCGGCTGAAAATCGCTGGCGAAAAGGTGCTGCTGGACGGGAAACCGAGCCTCAAGCATAGCTGACTGAGTTTGCGCTCGGCGAACACGCGAAGAATGCGGCGCTAGTTTTTAACCCTTGGTGGCTCCGGTTCGTTTCCGGCCAGATCCTTGGATCGACTCGCCGCCGCCTTCCTCGCCGCGCTGAGAATCCCCATCAGGATGTTGAGCTCAACGGCGTCCGGATTGGCGCGGCCGAAGAGCCGCCGCAGCCTGCGCATCAGCTGTTTCGGAGCCTCGGGGTCGAGATAACCAATGACGGTGAGGGTTTGTTCGAGGCTGGCGTAAAAACGCTCTGTGTTCTCCACCGTTGCCGGTGCCAGCCCGGTAAGTTTCGCCGCCGGCGACGGCAGCAGCTGGCGTCGAATCTCGTATCCAAGCACCTGGACCGCGGAGGCAATATTCAGGGACGCGAACGCGGGCGCTGTGGGTATGGTCACCATCCCGTGACAGCGTTCGATTTCCTTATTGCTAAGCCCGGAGCTCTCGCGGCCAAACACCAGCGCGACATCGCTATGGGCCGCTTTTTCCAGCGCGCGCGCCGCGCATTGATCCGGCGACAACTCCTCTGCCGGAAGCCGCCGTGACCGCGCTGTGGTGCCGACAACCCATCCACAACGGCCTATGGCAGAGATGAAATCATCGTGAATCGCGGCATCAAAAAGAACGTCATCGGCGCCGGCGGCTCGCGCCGTTGCCTCCGCAGACGGAAAGGACTTGGGACGCACCAGGTGCAAGCGCGAAAGACCCATGGTCTTCATGGCCCTCGCGACGGCACCGATGTTGCCGGGGTGCGTGGGCTCCACCAGGACGATTCGAATGGCGTCGAGTATTCGCTTGTCGCGCATTTCCGGTCATGGATCCAAGGCGAAGATACCCCTCATCCAGGAGGGCGCAAAACGAATTATAAATTGGATCCGCTATCATTCCAGGAGCAATGAAAAACGGATAACTGAGGCCTGGCGACCAACTTGGAGTCTTTCGCTTTTGGAACGGTCGCAGCCAGCCCGTAAAATACGCCGCTCTCCGCGCGAGCCTGGAAACTGACATGCAGCCCATTCTGAACATCGCGATACGCGCCGCCCGCTCGGCCGGGGCGCTCGTCGTAAGGCAGCTGGAGCGGGTGGATTCTCTAAACGTGACCACCAAAGGCCGCAATGATTTCGTGACCGAGGTCGATCAGCGGGCTGAGCAAATCATCATCGATACCATACATAAGGCTTACCCTGATCACGGCATACTTGCCGAGGAGTCCGGCCATCAGGAAGGCGGTGAATATCTCTGGATCATAGATCCCCTGGACGGAACCACGAATTTTCTCCACAACTTTCCGCATTTCGCCATTTCTATTGCCGTCGAGCACCGATCGCAAATTGTTCAAGCCGTGATTTTTGATCCCATACGGCAGGAGCTTTTCACTGCCAGCCGGGGTGAGGGGGCTCAGCTGGACAATCGCAGGATCCGGGTGAGCCGAAAATCGGATTTGGACAGCGCCCTGCTGGGAACGGGTTTTCCATTCCGGGAATTATCCGACCTCGAAGGCTACCTTTCGACGCTGCAGGTATTCATGCCCAGATGCGCGGGAATCCGGCGCGCCGGCTCGGCCGCGCTCGATCTGGCCTATGTCGCCGCGGGGCGGCTGGATGGGTTTTGGGAATTCGGGCTGAAACGCTGGGACATTGCCGCCGGCGCGCTGCTTATTCACGAAGCCGGCGGCTTCGTGAGCGATCCCATGGGCGGCGAAAGCTATCTCGACCAGGGCGATATCGTGGCCGGTAATCCGAAGATCTCGAAAAAAATGCTGCAATTGCTCCACCCTCTTGTTGCTGGGAAAAAGCTTCTAAGCTAATCGAAGACATCCAGTCACTTCGCCAAACTGCTTTCTGAAGGTTCAATATGAACAGTAAAACCAGTGACGTAACGATAGTTATTCCGGCCAAGAACGAGGCCGAATCGCTTCCCGCGCTACTTTCGAAAATCCAGTCCGAACTGCCGGGTTTCAACGTTCTGGTGGTCGATGACGGCTCTACCGATGACACTGCGGCTATCTGCAAAAAACACGGCGCCAAGGTCATTTCGCTTCCCTACAGCCTGGGCAACGGGGGCGCGGTCAAGACCGGTGTTCGCAGCGTAAAAACCCCGCGGCTCGTCCTCATGGACGCCGACGGGCAGCACTCACCCGAGGATATCCCGCGGCTGCTCGAAGGGCTGGACAAGGGTTTCGATATGGTCATTGGGGCGCGTGACCGGGAGTCACAGGCCAATTTCGGCAGGGCTACCGCAAATTCGATATACAACCGACTCGCAGGCTGGATGGTTGGGCGCACTATCCCGGATCTGACCTCGGGATTCCGCGCCGCTGATAGCGAAAAATTCAAAGAATTTCTTTATCTGCTGCCAAACGGTTTTTCCTACCCCACCACGATAACGATGGCATTCTTCAGGGCGGGATACAGTGTCGGTTATGAACCCATTACAACTTCGCAGCGTTTCAGTGGAAGCCATATTAGGCCACTGAAGGACGGTGTGCGCTTCCTTCTGATTATTTTCAGGGTGGGTACGCTCTACTCACCGCTGAAAATTTTCTTTCCATTGAGTCTGGGCTTTTTTTTCATGGGCACCGCGTATTACACATACACTTACGCTGTGTTACATCGCTTTACGAACATGGGGGCAGTGTTGTTCATAACCTCACTGCTCATATTTCTTATCGGCCTCGTTTCAGAACAGATAACCAATCTCCTCTATAGCCACCGAAACGACTAGCAGCCCTCACTGCGTTGCCTGATCGATGGTGCGAGTTAGAGACTGCGTCTTCGCGAAAAGCTTCAGTTGAGAGCCGACGGGATATCGATTTTCAACACCCTGATAGATAACCCCTAAAATATGACCTATCCCTTGTCAGCCACGGGTCTGGCGCTCCTCCGCTTGATCGAGAGTTTCTAGAAAAGCCTCCAGTCTTCGCCCCATGTCGTCCCAGGTGGGCACGTCCGCGTCGCAAACAAACGGGCGCTTCAGCTGAACCTTGACCGCCCTGGCGAGATCGCCGGAGTTTCCGGGCTCGAACAGGAGTTCTCGATTCGCGTCGAGTAGAACCGCCATCGCGCCCACCGACACCGCCACCACCGGGACGCGACAGGCGAGAATCTCGTAAGCCTTCTGGGGAAAACAATATCGCCCGAATGCGGAATCTCGGTTACACACGACCGCAACGTCGAGAGCGCCGAGCAGAGTCGCAACCCCTTCCGCCGGCAACACCCCGAAATCATGAATACGGGAATCCGATGGAATGTCCGCCCGGCTGCGCCGCGGTCCGGCAATGGCGAGATGAATATTTGGATCCTCGGCGGCCAACCTGGTGAAACCCTCGAACAGGGCATGGATACCGCGGCTGCGATCGAGGGCCCCGGCGGTGCCTATTATCCGAGCCTCGACCGGTAATCCGAGCAATTGCCGGCACTCGTGCTTAACCCGCGGATAGAAGATACCGTTTTGCACCGCATTCGCCAGCACCAGCGTCGGCTTGGTGCGCCGATAGTGGTGGGTGACCAGATCCTTCAAAGCCCTGCTGACGCAGGTCACTCCGTCGGCCTGCCTTACGGCTCGGCGGTATAGCGGCAGAACGACGGGAATCTTTGTAGCGCCAAAGCTCTCGAAGTTGTCCGACAGGTCAAATACGCACCGTGTATCCGATCTTCGGGCGACATGCTCTCCGATGATCCCGTAAAAGCTATCGGAGCACGCCCAGATGAAATCCGGCCTCTCATTCGCGACCGTACGCTGGACGCGCTTTCGGAATTCAAGCAGCCCGGGAAATTTGAGCGCTCCAGCATTCAGGGAATGCCAGGTCACCCGCGCAGTGCCCGATTCTTCCACGTCGATGATCTCACCCTCTTCTCGGTATTCGTAGCTCAGACAAATTCCCGTGACCTGATGTCCCCGCCGTGCAAGTGCAAGCGGCATCTCGCGAAACCGACCGAACCTGTCGTCCAGAAGATCACGTGCCGTGTACTGGCGTTTTGTGATTACCAATATCCGCATTGCCCGAAACTCGCGAAACCCATCACCGATGCCACCGCGTCCCGAATACGCATGCTTCAGGCTGATCTGACGGATAAATATCGGCTGCGCTTAGCACGGCTGACGAAGCTTCACCGGCACGATGGGAGCTTCGACCCCCTTCATTTCCTCACCGTCATGTTGCCTTCGGGGGACACTCGACGAGCTCATTGCAGATTTCACGCAGACGGGCTCCGAACCGGTCCCATGAAAAACTCCGCGCATGCTGCCGGCAACGATCGCGCCATGCCGTCGGATCCTCGTGATTCAGATGGCTCAGAATCGCAGCCCCATACTCCGCATAGTTGCCCGGCGGAATCAGATAGCCCGAGAAGCCGTCCCTGACGGCATCCGGAACACCACCAACGGCGAAGGCCACAGTGGGCAACCCACGCGCAGCCGCCTCTATGGCGACCATGCCGAAACCCTCGACGTCGTCTGGCAGATCCAGAACGGGAAATATCAGAAGATCGCCCGCCGCATATGCCCGGAAGAGCAGCTCGTCGCTGACATAGCCAAGCACTTTTACGTGATTCACCACATTGGCAGCGGCCGCCGCGGCTCTTATCCTGGGCAGCTGATTGTCGGATCTTTTGAGTGATTTTTCCGACTCATCCCCCACAATGAGCAGCACGATATCGGCGCGTTCCGCGACGAGCACAGGCAGTACATTAGATATGAATTCGACCAGCCCTTTTCTGGCCGTCAGTCGTCCAACACTGAGCAATATCTTCGTCCGAGAATCGATACCCACTTCCTCTCTGAAGATGTTCGCGGCGAGGTTCGGATCGTCAGCGGAAGGCGATACTCCGGGATGCAGCACGCACACCTTGGAACTAGAAATGCCGGCATCGACCGCCAGTTGCCTGGTGTTATGACTGTTGGCGAGCAGCACATCGCAGCGACGAATCGCCGGAAGGAATACGCTTTGATAAAAACGATTGGCCGCAACGATATCAAGGCCGTGCAAAAAACACACAACGGGGACACTAATAGACCGGGCGGCAAATAACGCCGCGGGAGCGGTAATTCCGCTTCCCGATATGATCAGATGCGGCCGAAACTTTCGTGCGACTGCGATCGATCTGTATTGTATCTGCAGCAGAAACCACGCGAGCGGCGAGAGTGCACAACCGTGAACGGGATCCGCTGCGGAAGCGTATTCACGACATCCTGATGGACCGACGAGTGCCAGCTTATACGCTCTGGCCATTTCCTGGTGCGCATGGAAAATCAGTCGCTCCATGCCGCCAGCCAGCGGCGGGAAGTTTCGTGTAACGAGAAGGACTTTCAACAGAATGTTATAGCTGACAAAACGAGAAGATCACTTGAGCGACGGGTGAAATATTTAGGGATCGACGTGCCGCGCGTTGGCTTTATTCTTTCATGACACATTGATAGTAAACCTGATACTGCCAAGAGAGAGGCCAGAATATCAGCGCCATCGCCTGTAAAGCCCGGATTGGCCGGGTATACCACTTCCCCTTGGAAATCCAGCTCCAGGAGACTACGTGCAGATCCCGCCAGCGTTTGGTAACCCTGAGTCCAGCCAAAGCGAACAGCGCCTCCCATTCCTCAAGGGTCCGGACTTCCTCGCGAACAGCGACTTGATCAGTGCCTTTATACAAGCCGAACCTTCTAGTCAAAAACCCAGCATTCGGCACGAGTATCAAGAAGACAGCATCCGGTTTTGCTACCCGTGCCATTTCCCGTAATGCGGCCACCGGATCTAGAAAATGCTCCAATGATCCTAGGCAGGTTACTACGTCGAAGCGATTACTGTCCCACGGTAACTGCTCTGCCGACTGACAATAAAGTTCCGCTTCCGGAACGACCTGTTTGCAAATATTAATTGCGGTTTTCGAGATATCGACACCGAAAGGGGTGCCGCCATGACTTTGAATCGCTAGCAACCATTCCCCCGTCCCGCAGCCTACATCTAGAACATCGCGTTTCTCACCTACGCGGATTCGCTTGACCAGTCTCGCCAGATGCGGCGTCGTCCTTGGAAAAATTGTGACGTTTCTATGATAGACATCGTCATAATAATGCCGAATCCGATCATAGTCCTCCGCCGAAATACTCTTATCTTTTTCCTGCATATCTGATCCCGACGCAGCTAAGATCATATGGCGACAGCCGCGGCAAAGAGAATGGCCGCCTGCCCTTACTGAACCATGTCATTATCCACGGGGTGGAACATCGTTCTGCCGTAAGGCCGCACGCGCAGCAGGACGTTGCGAGCACCCGGCTAAAAATTCTGTCCATCGAATCCAAGCCCACGAACGTCAATTCCCATGAAC
The DNA here is from genome assembly GCA_041589735.1 of Gammaproteobacteria bacterium. Lineage (GTDB taxonomy): Bacteria > Pseudomonadota > Gammaproteobacteria > HK1 > HK1 > CAMYJH01. Next base: position 20,346 of record JBFHVA010000039.1, read on the forward strand.
CGTATCGAAGTGCCGGCTCAGCGTTGATTCTCCGCCGCAAAAGTGCGTGATTTCACCTGCCGTGATTGCGCGTCGGTGCGCTGACTGCAGAACGTCAGCATTGAGCTCCCTTCACCTTAACTCAAACGTGCTCGCCGAAACTTTTTTGCGACATCAAGGCTAATACCAGAATCTTCATTTTCCCTGCAGCCTCGCCGCCCATTTTTTGCCTGCCCGCTGGAAAGCGCCGTCCGGAAGGATCCATCGGGCGACTACCAAAGCCAGCATACGCGTATAGTCAAACGCCCAGGTTTTGCAGAAGTACCAAAGGTTGCGGCGGTGGCGCCATAGAAAGCGCGTTCTCGCGTCAAGCCGGAAAGTTGACCTTCGGGAGGTCAAGAGCCGGATTACTCCAATCGGCCCCAATGCTTGGTCGTAAGGGTTAAGCCCGGTTTTCCTACGATCGTTTAGAACTACAGCATCCAACGTGACTCGTAGCGAGTATCCTGCCTTTGCGGCTCGCAAGATCATGTCATCATCGGCGAACAAATGCGGAAAAGCCGAATGGTCGAAAGACCCTAACTCAACAAAGACGGACATCGGGAAAAGCGTGCACATACCATGTAATAGTTCGACTTCACGAACTCCCTTCGGCAGGCTGGATAGCGGAATATTATGGTCCAGATAGTAAAATCGATCATTTTTTTTCGCCCGCATGCGGCCGGCAAAAAACACCGTATCCGGCTGGTCGAGGTAACAGCAGATACTAGAGATGATGCTCTGAGGGTAAAAGTCGGCAGCGCGAGCCAGAGCCTCGAACAGTCCCGGAACGGGCACGTTATCGTCGTTGTAAGTGATAACCCGACTGGATCCCAATTCCACCGCCGTTCTGATGCCTAGATTGGTCGCTCCGGCCCACCATAGGTTGGGGTCGCCCTGAACGAG
>JBFHVA010000040.1:0-20718 GCA_041589735.1 Gammaproteobacteria bacterium
AGGGTAGTGGGCAGAAAGACAAAGGTTAGCGTCAACGTGCAGATCGCCTCTCGATCGCACGGCCTGCCTTCCGTGTCGCAGCTGCAGTGCTGGGCGCAAGCTGCGCTCTCCAGCGCCGGGGGCAGCCCGGAGCTGACTGTTCGCATCGTCGACGAGGCGGAAAGCGCCGAGCTCAATCGAATCTATCGACACGTTTCAGGGCCTACAAACGTGCTCTCCTTTCCATTCGAACCCCCTGAGCATGTACAGTCACCGCTTCTCGGGGACGTGGTGATTTGCGCGCCGGTGGTAGAAATGGAGGCGCGCGAGCAGAATAAGACCGCGGAAGCTCACTGGGCGCACATGATTGTTCACGGAATCTTGCATCTCTTGGGTTACGACCACCAGACTGAGAGCGACGCCGCACGAATGGAATCCGAAGAGCGACGGATACTAGCAGGGCTTGGATTTTCCGATCCTTATCTTCAGCCAGCATGAGTAACGACAGCAGTTTGAACGGCAGTACTCGCACCTGGCTGGACCGGATCAGCCAGGTGCTTAGCAGTGAACCACAGGACAGGGAAGAGCTGATTCGCCTTCTGCGCGGCGCGGAGAAGCGAAACCTCATCGACGTAGAAGCGCTCGCCATGATTGAGGGCGCACTGCAGGTCGGCGAAATGCAGGTTCGCGACATCATGATTCCTCGCGCTCAGATGGTTGTGGTGCAGGAGGATGTGCCTCCGGAGGAGTTCGTAGCCGAGGTTATCGAATCGGGTCACTCCCGCTTTCCGGTCATCGGGGACAGCAGGGACGAAGTGCGGGGAATTCTGCTGGCCAAAGATCTGCTGGCTTACTTTGCCAAAGATACCAGCGAGACCCGCGACAGCTTCGACTTCGATGACGCCATGCGTCCTGCCGTTTTCATTCCTGAGAGCAAAAGACTTAACGTGCTGCTCAAGGAATTCCGGCAAAGCCGAAATCACATGGCCATCGTAGTAGACGAATACGGGGGCGTCGCCGGTCTTGTCACCATTGAGGACGTGCTCGAGCAGATCGTCGGCGAGATTGACGACGAGCACGACACCGAAGTGGGTCAGGATATACGCAGGCTTGGCAATGGCGAGTTCGTAGTCAAGGCGAGGACGTCCATCGAAGACTTTAACGAGTACTTCAACACCTCGTTCAGCGACCAGGAGTTCGATACCATCGGCGGCCTGGTAATCAAATCTTTGGGTCATTTGCCAAAGCGCGGCGATTCCGGAGAAATTGGAGGAATGCACTTTCGCGTGCTGCGCGCGGATAAGCGACGCGTGCATCTGCTGCGTGTCACCGCGCTGAGCCTGCCTAAAGGCGTCGCGCGACGGGGGACCCGCAGGGCGTGACGCGATTGTCGATGGAGCCCGCCGTAGGGACGTTCCCGATTTTGGAGCAGGGAACCGGCTTGCCCGTGCTTCCTCAAAATCAGGTGTTTCTTGTCAGCACGAATTCTTGACGTCTAACGCTATAATTCTCGCCCAAATCCGCTCGAAACCCGTTCTTGCTGACGCTGTTGCACTGCTGGCCGGGATCGTTCTGCCACTTGCTTTCGCGCCGTTTGAAATTTTCCCGTTTGCCCTGATTTCGCCCCTGCTGCTGTTTGCCTGCTGGCGAGGTGCGACACCGAGACGCGCCTTCTTGCGCGGCTGGCTCTTTGGCGCCGGCGCCTTCGGCGCTGGCGTGTTCTGGATCCATGAAAGCTTTCAATTCAGCAACATCGGACTTGGCGTTGCCTTACCCCTTACCGTGGCGTTCGTGGCGTATCTGGCTTTGTATCCGGCGCTTCAGGGATATCTCGGCAGGCGGCTCGGCGCGGTTTCGGAAAGCGCGCGTCTGCTGCTGATGTATCCGGCGCTGTGGGTGCTGGCCGAGTGGCTGCGCGGCTGGCTGTTCACCGGGTTTACCTGGCTTCAGCTCGGATACAGTCAGATCGACTCGCCGCTGGCCGGGTTTCTGCCTCTGACGGGAGTTTACGGCCTGAGCTGGATCGTGGTTTTTCTCGCCGCGTTCTTACTTCACGCTATCAACGGCAGCGGGCGTGTCCGGGCGGCGGCAGTCGGGTTGGTTGCCGCGGTGCTGTTGGCTGGTGGGGTATTGCGCGGCGCGTCGTGGAGCGAGGATGCGGGCGCCGCCGTCAGCGTGGCCCTGGTACAGGGGAACATTCCCCAGGATCAAAAGTGGCTGCCGTCCATGCGTCAACCGACCCTGGACAGATATCTAGCGCTGACTCGCCGTCACTGGGATGCTGATCTGGTAGTTTGGCCCGAATCCGCGGTGCCCGGTCTATTCCACAAGATGCGTTCCTTCATCGACAGCGTGGACGCGGAAGCGCAGCGGAATCAGACGCAGGTGTTGCTGGGGATCCCGGCGGTGGACCCCGCCGCGGGAAAGTTCAGCAACAGCGTTGTCCTGGTGGGCTTAGGAAGCGGTATATACCACAAGCGTCACCTGGTGCCTTTCGGCGAATACCTGCCGCTGGATTCACTGCTTCGCCCGGTAACCGAGGCTGCCGGAATACCGGTTTCCAATTTCAGCCCGGGGCCTCGGAGGCAGGCGCTGCTCAACGTCGCAGGCCATCCTATCGCGCTCTCCGTCTGCTACGAGATCGCCTTCGGCAATGAGATCATCCGCGACCTGCCGGAAGCGCGTTTTCTGGTCACCGTGAGCAACGACGCGTGGTTTGGAACCTCCATCGGGCCGCATCAGCACTTTGAAATGGCCCGCGTTCGCGCGCTGGAGACCGGCCGCTTCCTGCTGCGGGCCACGAACACGGGGATTACGGCCATCATTGCGCCGGACGGGCGCGTCACCTCCAGACTGGAACAATTCGAAACCGGCGTTCTAGAGGGAGAAATCACGCCGCGCTCCGGCGCGACGCCATACGTCAGGCTTGGAGATTACCCGTTCATTGCCGCCATGTTTCTGCTGCTGGCGGCGCCCTGGCTGGGACCACGGCTTGAGCAGCGCCGCCGAGACGACGCCTGAGATTGAGCTTCCCGCTTTGAAACTCTTTCGAGTTCGCAGTGCTCAAAGCCTAATGGTGGTTGTTGGGGTTCTACCTTTGGTGCCGCCTCGCCTGATTCGACTGCTGGTTGTTTTGCTGCCGCTGCTGGCGTCCGGCTGCGCCTCCCTCGGCGTGCCGTCGTTCGCTCCCGTCCCGCGCTATCTGGACTCAGATCCCAAGGCGGCGGCCTGCGCGCGGTTTTTCGAATCACTGGATGATGCCATTCACCGGGCCGGGGTCGCTGACGTTCAGGAAGCGCGCGTCCCTGGCTTTCCGCAGCTCCGCGTCAATCGTTTTTTCGCCGCCGACTGGCGGCCAATGCCCGAAGACCAGCACTTCGAAGCCTGGGCGAGGAATCTGATGGAGCTCGATCGTCAGGCGCGCGAAAAGGAAATCGCTAACCTGCCCCAAGCTCCACCGGCGGACGTCGTCTCCGACAGGAGTGATGAGGATGCGCTGACCACGCGTGTCTCGGATTGCGGCGAGCATTTGCTCCGTCTGGATCTTTCCAGCGATCAGCGTCGCGAGCAGCTTTACGGAAACGCAAGCGTTCCGGACGCCTACCGCGGAATCTATCGAGTTGCGGGCCTGTATCCGCTAACCTCGATTGCCTTTTACGCCGGGGTGAAGGGGCTGCAGGAGGAAATCGAGCGGGATTTCTCCGTTCCCCTAAATGCCATTCCGGTGAAAGGACGTCTGCTTCGATACGTGCCTGCATCACCCGCCGCCGCCTCCTCACACGAGGTTGCCCGAATCCTTGAGCGCGCGTCCGACAATCCGCTTAAGTTCCCCGATCCCGACCCCGAAGACCGGACGCGGTTGCTGAACGCGTTTGCGCCGGTACTGGAGATCGATGTGGCGCAGCAAGCGGATCGCATCGGCTGGCCGAAATTTTTTTCATCATCTGTTGCTCAGGTGGATACGGAAAAGCCCGTGGTCTTCACCCGGCTTTCCCACGCGCGCTTCGAATCGAAAGTTTTGCTCCAGCTCAATTACATCTTCTGGTTTCCATCCCGGCCTAAGGAAGATGCCGTGGATATCCTGGCCGGGCATTTGGACGGAATTACCTGGCGCGTGACCCTCGATTCGGACGGCACGCCGCTTATCTACGACTCGATGCACAACTGCGGCTGTTATCATCTGTTTCTTCCAACCCAAAAGCTTCGTCCGCGGAAGGTGCGCCAAGGCTTCGAAGAGCCACTGTTATTACCGCAGCGGTTGAGTCAAAGTAGCGGTCGCGCCGTGGTGCGAATCGCCAGTCGCACTCATTACCTGCAGCGGGTTTATTACGATCAGGCGCCGTTGGCTGAAGGGCTTGTCTACGGCATGGAGGACTACGCGCTGCTGCGCTCTCTACCTACCTCAGACGGGGGTCGTAGAAGCCTGTTCGGCGAGGACGGCCTGGTGCTTGGCAGCGAGCGTCCGGAACGCTGGCTTTTTTGGCCGATGGGCGTTCCCAGCGCCGGCGCGATGCGCCAGTGGGGTCACCACGCCACGGCCTTCGTAGGCCGACGCCACTTCGACGATCCGGAGCTGATCACGCGCTACTTTAAACGCGCCTCCAGCGAGTGAATAAAGTTGGAGCCGGCTTGAATAAGTGCAGCCGACCCGGCTACTGGCTTCGGCGTTTGATTCTGTTCAGTCGCCTCTGCGCTCTTTTCAGTGGTTTTGAATTGGGCGCGATGGTCAGCGCCTGGTCGATGAAGAAGCTGGCACGGTCGTAGTCCTTGCGCTGCGCCGCCTGCTTGCCGAGCTGGGCATAGGTCTCAACAATCTTGCGCACGCCATTTTTTGCTTCCTGATTTTGCCGATCAATAGCAAGCACCTGGCGGTATTTTTCCAGGGCATTGTTGCCCGGCGGGGTGGACAGGCGCATCTGATCGATATCCGCCCTGGCTTGCTCGAGCAGGCGGTCAATCTGAGTTTCCTTGGAATACGTCGCCGCGGGTGCGTCCAGACTGATCGGCGCGTCTGTTTCATTGTTGGTGTGCGGCGTTTGTGCAGCGTTTTGATCGCTCGCCGAGGCGTCTGCGGGTTGCGCCTGCTCGGGAGATACGGCAGCGAGGTCTTCAATCGGCGCTGTCGCCTCGCCGTCCGTATCAAGGCTTTCTGGCGCGGGGACGGGGGCCGCAATCGACGGCTCCGGAGCGTTTCCTGCTGAGGGCGCAGCACTGCTGTCTTCCTTGTGCGCGTTGAGTCCAATGAAAAGAATCAGCAGCGCCGCCAATCCGGCGATCCAGTAGCGCTTGCGTCGTTTCGGCTTCTCGCGTGCGAGCACCTCGGTTTTCGCCGGCTGTGACCGCGCTGTGGGCTCCAGCAGGAAGTCCACGTTCTCAGTCGTAGGCTCGGCGGCTCCGGCAACAGCCGTCGGCGCCTCGGCCCGCGCGTCGCTCGCCGGCGGCACGACTGATTTACCTTCCAGCGCTGCCCGCCACTGGCCCACGTTTTGCGGCCGTAAATCCTCCTGAAAGCGGATCGCCCAATCGATTGCGCCAAGCAAGTGCGGTGAATAGTCTCCGGCGGCTGCTCTAACAGCCGGGGCCAGGGGATCCAGATCGCGTTTGATAATGCCTTCGCTGCGATCGACCGCGTTCATCGGCGCGATGCCAGTGACCGCGCGATAAAAAGTCGCGCCGAGGCCATAGATGTCAGTCCAAGGGCCCTGGCGATCGCTTTTGCTGAAATACTGCTCGAAAGGGGCGTAGCCCGGTGAGACAAGGGTGGTGAGCGTGCGGGTCGCCTCGCCCAGAGACTGACGCGCGGATCCGAAATCCAGCAGCACCGGCGTTCCATCCTCTCGGACGAAAATATTCGCCGGTTTGACGTCGCGATGGATGAAGCCCGCCGCGTGAACCCGCTCCAGTCCCTCGAGAATAGGAAAAAGCATCTCGATGAGTCGGTCTTCTGCAAGCGTCGCTCGCTTGGCCAACATTTGCTGTAGACTTCGTCCGCGCTCGTAGCGCATCACCATGTATGCAGTGTTGTTCATCTCGAATACCGACAGCACCCGCACGATGTTGGGATGATCGAAGCGGGCAAGGGTGCGGGCCTCGTCAACGAAGCGCTCGAGCCCCCAGGTGAAGCTCTCGCTGTGGTTCTCGGATACCGGGTGTACGGAAAAATCACCCTCCCGCACCGCCACCTCAACCGGCAGATATTCTTTCACCGCCACCTGCTGGTTGAGATTCGTATCTTCGGCCAGATAGGTGATGCCGAAACCACCCTGGCCCAGGATCTTTTCGATCCGGTACCAGTGCACCATGTAACCGGGCTTAAGGGCGTTGCGGTGGCTGTCGATGGCCATGGAGGAGATAGCTGAAAATTTCTGGCGACGGTATGCAGACTAAGAGTAGACAAATTTTGGCCGCCGGCGCCGATTGGCAGGCATTAATTGCGCTGGGGCTGCTGGTTTCGTGCGCGCCGGCTGTCTCGTGGGAAAAGGCCGATAACGACCGGCGCATCGTTCGGGTGCTCGAGGCAGCGGACATCAGCAGTTGGAGACCCTGGAAATTCGTTGGAGAAACCCGCTATGCGCCGGTGGAGATCGATGGTCGGCGCACGGTCAAAGCTGTCAGCGACGCGGCCGCCTCAGGGTACTATCGAAAGATAACCATTGATCTTTATGCGACGCCGGTGCTGCAGTGGAGCTGGCGAGTCGACAACTCTCTTGGAGAGATCGATGAGACCAGCAAGGCGGGTGACGACAGTCCGGCGCGCATCTACGTGCTGTCAGCACATCCGGTGTTTTTCTGGAGGACCCGCGGGCTGGCTTATGTCTGGTCAAGCGTGCAGCCGCGTGGATCGCACTGGCCGAGCGCATATACAGACAATCAGAAAGTGATCGCAGTTCGAAGTGGAGAGCGGGGCTTGGGTGAATGGCACCAAGAGCAACGCAATGTTCGCGAGGACTTTAAACAATACTTCGGAAAGGAAGTCCGCTACGTTGATGCCGTCGCCTTCATGACCGACACTGACAATACCGGGCGCCGGGCCGTGGCTTACTATGGCAACATCAACTTCGCCGAACGATAAATTTTCTTGACGCTTTAGCCCCCTTTGCCACCCGTTTTCATTTCGGATTCGGCCTTGAGCTTGGCGCGGATGAATCCTTTATGGGGAACGTGGATCAGATCGGCGATGCGTCGAATAAGATGCACCTCGTATTCGTCGGCGTGCCCGTCGGCAAAAGCGACCTGCCACAGCATCTCAACCACGTGCTGCTTCTGCCCGTGATCGAAGTTGTAATTGATTAGGCGGGTGAATTCGTAAAGTGACGTGGAATTTTCAGCTTCTTCTTCCGCAAGCTCAACCAGTGTTTGAGTTTCCTTTGCGTCTAGCTCGAAAACATTCTGTACAGCACGAACCACGGCGTTCCGCTCGTCGGAATCGATCTCTCTGTCGGCGCGAGAGATCTCCATTAACAATGCGGCGGTAGCGAGCTGGTAGGCGTGCTCACGCTTGTCCTCGCTTCTGTCTTCTATGCTCCCGGCGACATTTTTTTCAAAAAACTCACGTACCGTTCTCAGCATCAGCGCGCCCCTGTGGACTGAATGAGAGCGTGCGGCTCAGTTCATCGCTCGCGGGACGTACGTGCCGCGGCGAAAGTCGGAGAAGTAGTGTCCCAACGCTGGATGGTTTATGGGAGCGTCGGATTCGTCAGGTTCTAGGTGCCGTTCCGCCACGTAGGTGTTGATGCCGGCTTCATGCACCAGAACGTGGTACCAGGGTTTGTCCTTGGGCGGGCGGGATTTGGCCACCTGTTCGTACCACTCATCAGTGCCTTGAAACTCCGGATCTACATCCACGACGACACCGCGATAGTCGAATTTTTTGTGATGAACGATCTGGCCCACCGAGAATTTGACATTTACCGTAGTCATCGACGCCTCCGCACTGGAATTCTTTGCCGCCCCGGCGACAATGATAGCGCGAGTGCGCGGCTTTTTACCCGCCTACGCGAGGCAAATTTTATACGGGAAGCGGCGCCATTCCCGCGAACAGCAGATCAGCCGCCGTTTCCGCGATAAATCTGAGATTTGGGATTGAAGGCAAGCCAGGCAAATGCGAAGTGCACACCGCTGTCGGGCTTCTCGAGCTGTTTATCCTTGAGCGGCCCGGCGACGCAGGTGCCGAAAAGGTTCCACTCCGAGCCGGTCTCCCGATCCAACAGTCTGCCGTCGCGAAGCTCGAAGTGCAGCACCCGACCGTCCAGGCGCCGTTCATACACGGTGGCCGATGGTACCGTCTTGGATTTTGCGATTACCGACTCGTCGAGCACCGATAGGGTGCCCTGTCGACTGAACACAACCACAGGCAGGTTTTCGACTTTGTCGTTGATCACAGGCTCGTCCTTGAGCACCGAGAACGGGTAGAGACGGTGGGTGGTGTCGACGGTCACGTTCAGAACTCGTTCCATGGGCGGCAGTCGCTCGTCCACCGGCTGGTTGAACAGAAACGGCTGGTCGTCAATCCGGTCGTAGCCGCTGTAAGGATTTTTGCCATAGGGGCGCATGTGTCCGGTTCGGCGCGACAGCACCGCGGCGTCGGGATAGGCGGCCTTGAAGTCCTCGAAAGCGACAATGCTTGCGGGTATGCGCTTGAGCAGCTTGCCGCTCATTTCGCCGACGATGCCCTGTCCAGAGAACTGCTGCCACCAGCTTTCGGTTTGTCGGTCGTACATCACCAGATCGCTCTTTCGCAACTTACCCGTGGTGCCGAAGTCGAGCACCCGTCCTTCCAGCCGCCGATCAAAGACGATGGTGGCGTTGCAAAGAGGGCAGAAGGTCACCGATACGGGTATGCCACCCACCTTATCGTTGACGATCTCGTGCCAGGTCAGGATTTGCAGGGGATAAGCGCGGGTATCGTTGTTAATCGTGAGCACCACCACCGGCTCGCGCGGATCAATCCACTTGGAAGCCTCGGCACTGGTATCGAACTCGGGCTCGTCGATGGGAGGAATACCGTCCTTGGGCGGGCCCCCGGACTGGATTTCGGATAATTCGACAATGCGGTTGTCGAAATCCGTATACGGCCACTCCATGGAGTACGGCAGCTGGGCGTACACCAGGTCTTTAACCGCCCACCAGGCGACCGCAGCAATGATCACGATGCGGAGCAGGCGGTAATGCCAGCGATTGGAGGTGAGAAGCGCCTTCATTTGATGTTTACCCGTTTTGGCAACCATGGGGTAAGACCGCTTCGACGCTGATTTTGTTTCCTTAGAGTTCCGTGCGCAACCCGCGGCGTAGCGGATGAGGGACCGCGGACGCTATGATGATGACTCTCGGGACCGTACTGACGCTCTGGCACTTCGAGTCAACCCCGGGGAATCTCTGAAGATTGGGCGCCGCCTATTTTCAAACCGACCAGGGAGCATGCGCAAAGAGAGGCGGCTCCCGAATCAGGCGGAATTCGTCTTAAAGGCAAAGCAGCCGGCTGGATGCAGCATCTCTGGACATCTTTCGTTCCTTTTACCCGTTGGTGGCCGGAGGTCAATCGGCGCACGTTTCGCGCCGACGCCGTTGCCGGACTTACAGGGGCTGTGGTGGTTCTGCCCCAAGGAGTCGCTTTCGCCACTCTCGCCGGTATGCCGCCGGTCTATGGCCTCTACGCCGCCATGGTCCCGGCCATCATCGCCGCCCTTTTCGGCTCTTCGCGCTATCTCGTCTCGGGACCGACAACGGCGGCGTCGATAGTCGTGTTTTCCTCGCTGAGCGTACTGGCGGAGCCGGGATCCCCTGAATACATCGGCTACGCGCTCACCCTGACATTCATGGTTGGCGTTATCGAGCTCACCATGGGGCTGGCGCGTCTCGGCGCCCTGGTGAACTTCATCTCCCACTCGGTGATCGTCGGATTCACCGCCGGCGCCGCGATACTGATCGCCGCCAGCCAGCTCAAGCATTTTTTTGGCATCGAAATGCCTTTCGGGCTCCACCTTCACGAAATCATTCGCTATTTCGTTTTGAACATTCGCGATATCGATACCGGAACCCTGTTTGTCGGCTTGACCACTTTAGCCGCAGGAATTCTCTGCCGGCGCTATACGCCGAGGTTTCCGTACCTGATTGCGGCCATTCTCGCCGGCACCGTGGTCAGCACTCTGATGAACATTGCCATCGAGGCCGCGGAAGCCGGACGCGGTATTGCCGTGGTGGGGTACGTGCCCGCCTCGCTGCCGCCAATTTCCTCTCCGGACTTTAGTCTCACGACCTTCAAGCAGCTGGCGCCAGCGGCTCTGGCGGTGACTCTTTTTGCGCTCACCGAGGCGGTTTCCATTGCCCGTTCCCTGGCTGCCCGATCCGGGGACAGTATCGACGGCAACCAGGAGTTCGTGGGACAGGGCTTATCAAACCTCATCGGCAGCTTTTTCTCATCCTACGTCGCAACCGGCTCGTTCAACCGCAGTGGGCTCAACTTCGAAGCCGGCGCCAGTACGCCCATCGCCGCCGTGCTTTCTGGGGCGGTGCTGATTCTTGTCGTACTGGTGGTGGCGCCACTGCTGGCGTATCTCCCCTACGCGGCAATGGCCGGTGTTCTCTTTCTGGTGGCCTGGGGCATCATCGACGTCAAGGCGTTTCGACAGATCTTGCGCGCGAGCCGCTCGGACTCCATGGTGCTCGGCGCAACTTTCGGCGCGACGCTGCTGTTCGAGCTGGATTTCGCCATCCTGCTTGGCGTGTTTCTGTCCCTGGTGCTTTATCTTCACCGCTCGTCTCAACCACATGTTCGGGTGCGGGTGCCGGATCCGCGGTTGGCCAAGCGCCAGTTCACTACCGATCCATCGCTGCCCGAGTGCCCGCAGTTCAAATTTGTGCGCATAGACGGAGCGCTGTTTTTTGGCGCCGTCGCCTATGTTGCCGAGCGGCTGCGGGTGATTTACCAGCACAACCCGGAGCAGAAGCATCTGCTCATCCTGGCGCGGCCCATCGTCTTCATCGACGTGGCTGGCGCGGAGCTGCTGGCTCGGGAGGGACGTATCCGCAAACGCGTCGGCGGAGGAGTCTATTTTCACCAGTTATCCGACGGCGCACGCGGGCTGCTGAGGCGCGGCGGCTACCTCAACGATATCGGCGACGAGAGTCACTTCTACGGCTCCAAGGGCGAGGCCATTTCCGGAATCTTCGAGCGGCTGGACAAAAATATCTGCAAGCGCTGCCAAAAGCGCATATTCAACGAGTGCAAAACCGTGCCGCGGGAAGAGGACGAAACAGAAACATCAGACAAGAGCAAACGAAAGTCTGAGGCCGTAGCGGCAGATTAGTAGACGGTAGACGGTAGGTAGGGAAAAGGTCCGGAATGCCCGCTCCTACTCAGCGTCTACCATCTGCCCTTGGTTCAGGGCACCACATCCACCTGCGCCCCCAGCGTGCCCACCAGCGCATTCATGGAGCGTCTCAGGCTGAACTTCGCTTCTTGGTAGCCCCGGTCCTTGACGTGATACCAGACGCGGAAACCTCCGCCGTTTATGAGCTGCCACAGCATGGTGGACTGGACCTGCCCGTCGTTGATCACGCCCAGAGTAAAGCGCACGTGATGAGGGTTTTCCAGCTCGCAGGGTCCGCCCAGGTGCACCAGAGGATGGGGCGGTAGCCGGTCTACCCGTACCGTTGGGCAAGAGCGCTCCTCCAAGGACTCCGATTCGTTACCCAGGGTAAAGATGCCGCGAACAATGTCGTTCTCGTCTTTGAATATCCGTATTGAATGACCGTCTGGATTGACCACCAGGGCCATGGTCAACGGCTCGCCGCCCTCATCCGGAGGCTCGACCACGCTCTGCCATTCCGTCGTGCCGTTTTGAGCGAGCGTCGCCGCGGACGCCGAAATGGCAACGGCAAGCGCCAGTTTGCGCATGATATTCATCAAGTTTCCTTCTCCCATGGCAATGAGTCCAAATCGACGTTCCCGCCGGAGAGAATTACGCCTACTCGTTTAGACGCGAACAGCTCCGGCGACTTGAGCAGCGCCGCTACCGCTACCGCCGACGAGGGCTCGATCACAATCTTCATCCGTTCCCACACCAGTCGCATGGCGGCAATAATTTCACCTTCGGAGACACAAAGAATATCTTCTACATGTCGTCGAATGACCGAAAATGTCAGTTCGCCCAGGTTGGTGCGCAGGCCGTCTGCAATCGTATTGGTGGATTTTAGACCCTGAATACGACCGGCGCGCAGGGACCGGTAGGCGTCGTCCACGGCTTCAGGCTCTGCGCCAAAAACTCTGGTGCCCGGCGAGCGCTCCGAAGACGCCAGGGCGGTGCCGGCCAGCAGGCCGCCTCCGCCTACCGGAGCTAGGACGGCGTCGAGACCCGGCGCCTGATCCAGCAGCTCCAGGGCGGCCGTACCCTGGCCCGCGATCACGCGGTGATGATCGAATGGCGGTATGAAAGAGGCCCCGGTCTCGGCCAGAACCCGCGCCAGGGTCTCTTCGCGACTCTCCTGGCTGGGGCGGCAGAAGATCACCTTCCCTCCGTAGCCTTCCACCGCCGCGCGTTTTGTCACGTTCGCGTTCTCCGGCATGACCACGGTGGCGGTCGTGTTGCGCAGAGAAGCCGCAAGACTGACCGCCGCCCCATGATTGCCCGATGAGTGTGTGGCAACGCCCCGTGCGATCGTGTCCTCGCTGAGGGAAAAAATTGCATTTACCGCGCCACGGAACTTGAATGCGCCAACTTTCTGAAAATTCTCGCACTTGAAAAAAACCGAAGCGCCGCTGATCCGATCGATTGCCTTGGATGTAAGCACCGGCGTAATGTGAGCGTAAGGACGAATGCGCGCTGCCGCCTCGAGAACGTCGTCAATCCCGGGCACGTGGACTCCATCTATTACAGTCGTTTTACCTTTTGCAGCGGACCGCATTGGATCTAACCACTCAACCTCTGCTCGAAAATAAGATAATCCGTCTCGCGCATTCCGAGCTTTTCGTACACCTCTTGCGCAATAGAATTTTCTCTTTCCACGTATAGCCTGAAACCGTAGACATTTCCCGCCGACCGAGCTCGCTCGGTAACGAATTCATACAGCGATCGATAAATCCGCTGGCGCCGAAACTTCGGCTCCACGTAGACGCTCTGGATCCACCAGAAGAACCCGTTCCGCCAGTCGCTCCACTCGTAGGTCACCATGAGCGCTCCGACGATGTGATCGCCGTCCTCCGCGACCACATAAAATCCTTTGTCGTTTGAGGAGAATACCGCTTCGACCCCGGCGTTCACGATTCCTTCGTCGAGAGTCCTCGATTCCGTTTCCATCGCCATGGAATTATTGAATTTTGCGATCTTGACTACGTCGCCTGAACGGGCAAGCCGAACTTGAACCTGATTGGGTCTTTTGCCGGAGTGATTATTGGACATCGTTTCTCGCGGGATGATTTTTCTTTCCCTGTAACGAAGACGCATTTTACCCACAACAGGAGCCGGTGTTGCATCTTTCGGCGGCTGGACTGCGGGCACCGTCCGGTTCGTCGTGACCCCCAAGTCAGGTTTGTGATACCGTCCCGCCGGGAACGTAAGTCATTTAAAAGTTAGTTTGGAAGGAGGCGGATCAATAATGAAAACACGTGCAGCTGTGGCTCATGAAGCCGGGAAACCACTGGCAATCGAGACGGTGGACATCGAAGGACCAAAATCGGGAGAGGTTCTGGTAGAAATCAAAGCCACCGGCGTGTGTCACACCGACGCGTTCACACTCACCGGAGAAGATCCAGAAGGTCTGTTTCCGGCCATCCTCGGTCACGAGGGGGCCGGCGTCGTAATCGAAACGGGACCGGGAGTGGTCGGGCTCGGCGTCGGCGATCACGTGATTCCGCTCTACGTACCAGAGTGCCGTGAATGCGAATACTGCACCAGCGGCAAGACAAACCTTTGTCAGGCGGTTCGGGAGACACAGGGAAAAGGCCTAATGCCCGACGGCAGCAGCCGTTTCAAGCTTGGCAAGCAAAACCTGTTTCACTACATGGGAACGTCCACGTTCTCTAACTATACCGTAGTGCCGGAAATTGCGCTGGCGAAGATCAGGGAGGACGCTCCTTTCGACAAGGTTTGTTACATCGGCTGCGGCGTTTCAACCGGTATCGGAGCGGTGATAAATACCGCCAGGGTCAAGCCGGGGTCAAACGTTGTCGTGTTTGGACTCGGCGGCATCGGGCTCAACGTGATTCAGGGTGCGCGCATGGTGGGCGCGAACATGATTGTCGGCGTAGACACGAATCCAGCCAAGGCTCCGCTGGCGGAGAAGTTCGGCATGACCCATTTCGTCAATCCAAACGAGGCGGACGGCGATCTGGTTGCGTTCCTGGTCAACCTGACCGGTGGTGGCGCCGATTACTCCTTCGAATGCATTGGCAATGTAAACACTATGCGGCAGGCGCTGGAGTGCTGCCACAAAGGTTGGGGAGAGAGCGTCATCATAGGCGTCGCCGGCGCGGGACAGGAGATTTCCACCCGACCGTTTCAACTGGTTACCGGACGCGTATGGCGGGGCACAGCGTTCGGCGGCGTGCGTGGACGAACCGAGGTTCCGAAGATTGTCGATTGGTATATGGACGGAAAGATCAACATCGACGATCTCATCACTCATACCATGCCGCTCGACAATATTAATGATGCCTTCGACCTGATGCACGAAGGGAAATCCATACGCAGTGTTATTACCTTTTGAACCAGGGGATATTGAGTATCCAATGCAGGCGGCGTGCGGTGGGTGAAGCGCTGGAAACCCTGAGCGAGCAGAAATGTCATGGCGGCATTCAGGGATTCTATCGTCATGACTCGTTAAGCACCGGAACAGACATGCGCTTCGCGGTCTATATGCCGCCGCAGGCCAAAAACGCCAAAGTTCCGGTGCTCTATTACCTCTCGGGGCTCACTTGCACAGAGGAAACGGCCACCATCAAATCGGGCGCGCAATCGCACGCCAGCCGGCACGGTCTCATGCTGGTCATGCCGGATACGAGTCCACGGGGAGCCGGGATCGAAGGCGAGGACGACGACTGGGATTTCGGAACCGGGGCAGGCTTCTACCTGGACGCGACCAGAGCCCCCTGGAAGCAAAACTATCGCATGTACAGCTATGTCAGCGAAGAGTTGCGCACGCTCATTGACGCAAATTTTCCGGCGCGCCCCGGCGCGACCGGCATCTTCGGGCACTCGATGGGCGGACACGGAGCGTTGACCATCGCGCTGAAAAATTCTGCAACGTACCGGTCGGTATCCGCTTTCGCCCCTATCTGCGCGCCCATGGAAGTTCCGTGGGGCCAAAAAGCCTTCAGCGGCTATTTAGGCGACGACCATAGCGCCTGGGCGGATCACGATGCCTGCGAGCTGGTGCGTCAGAGGCCTTACCCCGAGCGCATTCTCATTGATCAGGGTACCGATGATCAGTTTCTCGCCGAGCAGCTTCGTCCGGAGTTGTTCCAGAAAGCGTGCAAGAGCGCCGGTCAGAAGCTTGAGCTGCGGATGCAGGAGGGATACGACCACAGCTACTACTTCATTCAGACTTTTATGGGCGACCATTTGGCGCATCATGCGGCCGTACTGAACTCGATTTAGAGCTCGAAACTTTCTGTCACCGAAAATCAACGCGTTGGAACAGCCGAATAAGAAGTAATGGTGCCGATGCCGGCGGCGCGAGCTTCCAGGCACTTCCTAAGTCGATTATCCGGGAGGGGTTCTACGCTGGCGTTGCCGGTCGCAATCCGCTGCACGTGCACGGGAGCTTCTCGGCACGGACCTTGCCGGCCAATGAGTTTTACCGCTCTCCAGATCCGGCTCAGCCGGCAGCTGCCGCCGCGGGCGATTCAGATTTCTCCTGCATCATCCCAAGCATCCGCCGCGCGTTCTTTGCCGAGTAGGCGCGCGCATCGTTATCGAAGTAGACATACACGTCTTTGTTCTTGCGCTGCCAGCCAAGTGCCCTGCCCAGCCAGGTCCGCAAAGACTGCGCCCGGTAGTTCCCGGTGTACGCCGAGCGGGGTCCGTGCAGTCGCAGGTAAATGAAATCTCCCGGGGTCTCGAGGGAAGTCGTCTGGCCGTCGAGATCGAAAATACAGAACGCTGCCCGATATTCTGCGAGCATCGCGTATACCTCTTCACAGTGCCAGCTCGGGTCCCGGAATTCGAAAGCGAAGCGGCTGTCACGCGGAAGCATGGCGAGAAAGTCGGCGAGTCGACGCGGATTGCATCGCCAGCGCGGTGGAAGTTGAAACAGCACCGGCCCCAGGCGAGCGCCGAATGCTTCGAGCCTGGCCATCATCGTGTCCAGCTGTGGCTCGCAGTTCTTGAGCTTCTTGAAATGGGTGATGCTTCGTGGTGCTTTTACGGCAAAACAAAATTCATCCGGGGTGGATTCACCCCAGCGTCGGATCACGTCGGTCTCCGGCAGCCGGTAAAAGCTGGAGTTCACTTCTACGCTGTTGAAAACTCCGGCGTAGTACCTGAGCCAGTCGGTGGTCCGAAGCTTTTCTGGGTAAAAAAGTTTTTTCCAGTGCCGGTACTGCCAGCCGGATGTTCCGATGCGAATGGTCATGGGCGTGATGTCGGAGCGGTCAGAACAGCGACAGCTGGGTTGAGTCCATCGGCGGGACAAAACGGCTCGTGTCGAGCGGTGGTTCTCCTGGAAACCCAAGACGCTTCAAAGCCAGGGTGAATCTTCTAGCGATGAGCCCTGCGTACTCGCCGCTGCCGCGCTGGCGGCGGCCGAAGGCGGCGTCGTTGGTCTTGCCGCCGCGAGTATCGCGGACCCGCTTCATTACGTGTTCGGCTTTCAACGGGAAATAAGTCTCAAGCCAGTCGACAAACAGATCTTTGACTTCCAGAGGAAGCCTGAGCAGTACGTAGTTCGCGGAACAAGCGCCGGCTTCACGCACCCGGCTCAGTATGGATTCGATTTCCCGATCGGTGAGAACAGGGATAATGGGCGCCACTAGGACGTTCACCGGGATCCCGGCGTCGCTCAGGGCTTTGACCGTGCGCACGCGGCGCTCCGGCGCAGCCGCCCTCGGCTCCATAAATCGCGAAAGCTGCCGGTCCAGTGTTGTCACCGAAACGGAAACAGTGCACAGATCGCGCGCCGCCATGGACACCAATAGGTCGATGTCACGCTCCACCAGCGCCCCTTTGGTGACGATTCGCACGGGATGCCCGAGATCCGACAGCACCTCGAGAATTGATCGCGTAATTTTGAGCTTCTTTTCCGACGGCTGATAGGGATCCGTGTTTGCGCCAAGCGCAATAGGCGTGCAGCGGTAACCCGGTTGCGCCAGCTCGCGACGAAGCTGTGCCGCAGCGTCAGGTTTATAGAAAAGCTTACTCTCAAAATCGAGGCCCGGAGAGAGACCCAGCCAAGCGTGGGTAGGCCGCGCGTAGCAGTAGACGCAACCGTGCTCGCAGCCGCGGTAGGGATTGATGGAGCAGTCGAATGGAATGTCCGGCGACTGATTACGGCTGATGACGGTACGGCTTGAGTCGGGAGTGAGGCTGGTGCGAAGCGGTGTCGGCTCTTCGTCCTCGCTACTCCAGCCGTCGTCGAAGGCCTCGCGACTCAAGGATTCGTAGCGGCCGGCTTCGTTTGCGATGGCACCACGGCCTTTCCGGGGGGGGCTCTCGGGCGCTTCGGAGGATCCGCGTCGATCGAGCGCGCGGCGCAGGCTTTCCGCAGGTTTCATACGGTGTCAACGCCGTCGTCTGTGCCAATCAGGAGTACATCAGCGGGGCTTCTTGCAAACAGGCCGTTGGTGACTACCCCGGTGATTTGGTTGAGTTCGCTCTCGAACTCCGGCGGATTGACGATGTCCAGATTCTTTACGTCGAGAATGACATTGCCGTTGTCGGTGACGAAATCCTTGCGCCACTCGGGGTTTCCCCCAAGGCTTCGGATTCTTCTCCCGACATAGCTGCGCGCAAGCGGGATCACCTCAACTGGTAGAGGATAAGCGCCTAAGCGGTCGACCATCTTGGTGTCGTCGATAATACAAACGAATTTATCCGCCACCGCGGCGACAATCTTTTCCCGGGTAAGCGCGCCGCCGCCCCCTTTGATCAGGTGGCGGTGCTTAGTGGCCTCGTCTGCGCCGTCCACGTACACCGGCACCGCGTTCACGGCGTTAAGATCGAGCACCTGTATTCCGTGGGACTTGAGGCGCTTTGCAGTGGCCTCCGAACTCGCCACGGCGCCGTCGATCCGGCCCTTAATACCGGCGAGGGCGTCTATGAAGAAGTTTGCCGTGCTGCCGGTGCCCACGCCGACGATATCACCCTGGTTCACGTATTCCAGGGCGGCTTCGGCAACCGATTTTTTCTTCTTGTCCTGGGACATGTTGTCGAAACTCCTAGTGATGACTGATGGCAGCGGCTATTATACGCGGCTTTCACTGCAGCCCTTGAGGGGCAACCCGCCGATTGACCGATGGTTCTGGATAAATTGAAAAAAGCGCAGTTTACTGGACGTAAGACCCCGCCCCGCGAGTACGTCGAACGGATCCTCAGAGCCCGCGTCTACGACGTGGCGCGCGAATCGCCGCTGGAAGTGGCGCCAAGGCTTTCGAAACGCCTCGACAACAAGGTGCTGCTCAAGCGGGAGGACCTGCAGCCGGTGTTTTCGTTCAAGCTGCGTGGGGCATACAACAAGCTCGCGGCCTTAAGGCCGGAGGAACGGGCCAAAGGAGTTATCGCCTCGTCCGCAGGGAATCACGCCCAAGGCGTGGCTCTGGCGGCGGCCAAACTGGACGTCAAGGCGCTCATCGTCATGCCCAAAACGACGCCGAAGATCAAGGTGGAAGCGGTAGAAAGCCTCGGCGCCGAGATCGTGCTGCACGGCAGCTCCTACGACGAAGCCAAGGCCCACGCCGACGAGCTCTGCGCGGAGCGCGGTTTGGTCTATGTCCATCCCTTCGATGACCCGGACGTGATCGCCGGACAGGGCACTATCGCCATGGAAATCCTGCGCCAGCACAGCGAGAAGATCCACGCCATTTTTGTCGCCGTGGGCGGCGGCGGTTTGATTGCCGGCATCTCTGCTTACGTCAAATCGCTGTGGCCCGAGATTAAAGTGATCGGCGTCGAGCCGGAGGACGCGCCCACCATGCACCATGCGCTGGCCGCTGGCGAGCGCATAGTGCTCGACCAGGTGGGAATATTCGCCGACGGCGTGGCGGTGAAGCAGGTGGGCGAGGAGCCATTTCGCATTGCGCAGCAATGCGTTGACGAGGTGCTATTGGTGAGCACCGATGAGATCTGCGCCGCCATCAAGGACATTTACGAAGACACCCGCTCAATTGCCGAGCCCGCCGGAGCGCTCGGAGTGGCCGGATTGAAGCGGTACGTCGAGCGCGAGGGGATCAGCGGAAAGACGCTGATCGCGGTGGACTGCGGCGCCAACGTGAACTTCGATCGGCTCCGGCATATCGCTGAGCGTGCCGAAATTGGTGAACATCGCGAGGCCATCTTCGCCGTGACCATTCCGGAACGCCCCGGAAGTTTCCGCGAGTTCTGCCACGTAATCGGCCACCGATCCATCACCGAGTTCAACTACCGTTACGCCGACGATCGGGAAGCGCACATCTTTGTCGGGGTAGAGCTGCGCGCGGGCGAAGCGGACAAGAACACGCTCATTCGCCAGCTTCGGGAAAAGAACTATCCCATCGTCGACTTGAGTGAAAACGAAATGGCGAAGATGCACGTGCGCTACATGGTAGGGGGTCACAACTACAGCAAGGCGGACGAGGTGCTCTACCGCTTCGACTTTCCGGAGCGCCCCGGTGCGCTGCTGCGGTTCTTAACCCGTATGGGGGAGCACTGGAACATTTCGCTGTTTCATTACCGCAATCACGGCGCCGACTATGGCCGCGTGCTCATCGGCATGCAGGTGCCAGAAAACGAACGGGTTCAGTTCCAGTCGTTTCTCGAAGAGCTCGGCTATCCGTATGCTGAGGAGTCTGAAAATTCGGCGTACAGGCTTTTCTTGAGCTGAAGGCGCCGGCCGCAATACCGGTACACGTTCAAGATTCAGGAAGCCCGCTTACGGGCGAATCTTCCAAAGTCTGATCCGAGGAATCGCGCGCAAACGCGCTCCTACCCAGGGCTTGGATTACCCTCCCGTCATTCCATCTCCAGGATGTGCTTCCACTGCCTCTTGGTCACCGGCATCACCGACAGCCGGTTGCCTCGGCGCACAAGGGCCATTCCTTTAAGCGCCTGCTCGGCCTTGAGGTCGCTGAGGGGTATGACACGCTTGAGTTTGCGCACAAATTCGACGTCGACCAGGTACCACCTGGGATTATCCGGGTCGCTTTTTGGATCATAGTGATCGTCTTCCGGATCGAAGGCCGTGGGATCCGGTTAACCCTCTCGGGCGATTTTCACGATGCCGACGATGCCGGGCGTTTCGCAGTTCGAGTGGTAAAAGAACGCCAAATCCCCCACTTTCATCTCGTCACGCATCATGTTTCGCGCCTGGTAGTTTCGCACCCCGTCCCAGGGCTCCGTTTTGTCCGCTCGCGATTCGAGATCGTCGATGCCGAATTCCTCCGGCTCCGACTTCATCAGCCAGTAAGCCATCAGTTCACTCTTTTAGTCTGGTAAAGCCCGCGTTCGGTGATGACGCCATCCAGGCGCACGTCCCATGGCCTGGGCGGGATCTCATCGGCCCGCTGGAAGTCGAACGCGACACCTATGAGCCGCGGACGCCGCCAACTTGATC
>JBFHVA010000041.1:0-20716 GCA_041589735.1 Gammaproteobacteria bacterium
GCCGATAATTCTACTCGCATCGCGCATCACCGGTTTTCGGAAAATGCATCCCACGCCCGTTCGAAGCGCTGTAAATTTTCCGCCGTGTAGGCGACGTAGTCGAAATCCAGCGTCGAGTGGATCTCGGAGACCATGCTCCACATGCTCTCGCGCAACAGCGATGCGCACTTCATGGCTTCGTAACGACGCTTGAGTTCATTGGTAAGCGGCGCGTCGAAATACGTTTCCAGCAGCCAGTCTTCCTGTTCGGGAGTGAGCTGGTTGTTGGAAGCAAGTCCGCCCAAGTCGAACAACGGGCTGTTGAAGCCCGCGTAGTCCCAGTCCACCAGCCAGATCCGTTCGCCGTCGTCGATGAAGTTGGCGGCGAGCAGATCGTTGTGTCCGAAAACGAGATCCACGGATCCGACCGCTTTCTCCAGCTTGCCGGCAATTTCGAGCAGACGGGGCAGCTCGGGAAGCATGCGCGAGTTGCCGTCGCGGAGCGTGCCGGAGTAATCGCGCACGACTTGGAATACCCAGAACACCAGCGCCGGGCCGCGATAGTGCTTCGGTATCTCCAGGTGGGCGCGGCGTACCAGCGGCACGATGCGTTCCAGGTTTTCCGGCTTTTTGACCTCCGCTGCGGTGAAGGTGCGGCCCTCGACGAAGCGCAAAACAAGCGCGCCGGGTTCCTGGTGAACGACTTCCGGCGAAACGCCGGCGGCCGCGGCGGCGCGGCTCGCCGCGGCTTCGTTGAAGCGCATGACGCCGTGCTCGGGGATGTCGTCGCCGATGCGGACGAAAAATAATTGGTCGCCGTCTTTGACGACAAAATTCTGGTTGGTAATACCGCCGCTCACGGGTTCTGGATGCACCCTGTTGCGCCAACAGGCAAGACCGGCGGCTCTTTTGATTGGATCGGTCATGGCTTAGTTTCGCTTGGTTGATTCAGGCGAGGCCCAGTTCTCGTTTCTTTTTGTGCGCCCAGGCGCCGATGAGGCGATCGGCGATGATGGCGATGAAGGCGACACACACGCCGGCCACCACGCCGCGGCCCGTGTCCGCCTTGGTCAGCGCGATGTAAACCTCCTGGCCCAGATCGCGCGTGCCCACTAGCGCGGTAATCACCAGCATGGCCAGCGCCATCATGATGGTCTGGTTGATGCCGAGCATGATCTCCGGCATGGCGATGGGCAGCTGCACGCGCCGCAGCAGCTGAATACGGCTGCAGCCCATGGCGCGGGAAGCTTCGATGAGGTCCGCCGGCACCTGGCGGATGCCGTGATCGGTGTAGCGGATCGCCGGCACCACCGCGTAGGCGACGATGGCGATCATGGCGGAGAAGTCGCCGACGCGAAACAGCATTACCACCGGAATCAGGTAGACGAAAGACGGCAGCGTCTGCAGGGTGTCGATGATGTTCTGCACCACCCGGTGCACGCGGTCGTTCAAGGCGGCCCAGATTCCGATGGGGATCCCGATGGCGGCGGCGAAGAGTACCGAGATCCCGCAAAGATAAATCGAGATCATGGATTTCTCCCAGTTGCCCGTCACCGCGATGAACAGGGCGAGGGACGCGGTGACCAGCGACAGGCGCCAGCCGCCGAGCTGATAGCCAGCGAGCGCTATCAATCCCGTCACCGCGATCCAGGGCAGCTGCAGCAGAAATCGCTTCACCGGGATCAGGAAGTTGAGCAGCAGCCAGGATTTGACCGCATCCAGCTCGTCAAAAAAATTGATGTTTACCCAGGAAACGACGTCGTTCCAGAAGGGCCCCGTGGTCAAAGTCAGCGGATCCGGCAGCGAGCGCAGGGCATCGACGAACAGTCCGAGCACGGTGGTGACGAAAATGACCGACAGCGCGATGACGAGGTGCGGATGGCGCTTGAGCCAGCTCGCATGCTGGTCCCGGTGCTCCGGCGGCGGCTGATTGGCGAAGGCCTGGCTCAAGCGATCCAGCGCGATGGCGAGCAGGGTGATGGCAAGGCCGGCTTCCACACCCTCGCCAAACTGCAGGCGTTTGAGCGAAGACAAGACGTCGAAGCCCAAACCTCCAGCGCCGATCATCGAAGCGATGATCACCATGTTGAGGGACAGCATGATCACCTGGTTGACGCCCACCATCAGCGTCGGGCGCGCCGACGGGATCTGTACCCGCCATAACAACTGACGCCGGGAACATCCGGCCATGCGGCCGAACTCGACGATCTCCGTGGGCACCAGCTTGAGCGCCAGCATGGTGCAGCGAACCATGGGCGGCGTGGCGTAGATGATGGTGGCGATCATCGCCGCCACCGGACCGAAGCCGAACAGAAACAGCACTGGCACCAGGTAGGCGAACACCGGCACCGTCTGCATGAGATCGAGCACCGGAGTGATTGCGGCTTCCACCCTTGCGCTGCGAAAACCCCAGATGCCGACCAGCAACCCGGCGGCGACGCCGATAGGTACGGCGATGATGATGGAGGACAGCGTCACCATGGCGCTGTCCCACTGACCGAACACCGCGAGATAAAGAAAACAGCTGCCGGTGAGCGCGGCCAGTCCCCAGTTCTTGGCCAGGTGGCCGAGGATCACGGCCAGCGCAACGATTCCGAGCCAGGACAGGCGCGGCAATTGCAGCACTTTGTCCTCGCCGAGCTCGATTCCGAAGCCGGCGGACAACAAACCCTGCGCAGCGGCCAGCGGCCAGTTAAGCAGCCAGGAAACAGATCGCGTCAGTTCTTTGAAGGTGAACAGCCCGAGGTCGAAATCGTCCACAAGCCACTTCATGAAGTCGCTGACCCAGAATCTCAGCGGCACGCTCCACTCTCTCGGATACTGCCAGGCCCAGGGCCAGTAATCCCGGAACGCGTAGACGAGCACGGTGGCAACGAGCCCTGCGATCCACGCAGCGAGCCAGGGGTGACTGCGCCTTCGGGCGAGCGTTTCGATGCTCGCAAGCGCAGTGCTCATGAGGAAGCGCTTTTGCCTACCAAAACTGCGAGCACGGTTTCCCTACTCAAGCGTCCGACCGTCTTGCCGTCGTCGTCGAGCACGGCAACGTCCCCGGTTGCCGCCACCACCTGCTCGGAGACCTCCGCGATCTTCGAATGCATCGAGACCTGACCGGAAAATTCGTTTCGGTTTTGAAGCGGCTCCATGATAGCGCCCGTGGTGAGTACCTTTGCTCTCGGAATGTCGCGAGTGAATTCCGCCACGTAATCGTTGGCCGGGTTGAGCACCAGCGCTTCCGGCGCGCCAATCTGAATGATCGCTCCGTCCTTCATGATCGCGATGCGATCGGCTAAGCGAATGGCCTCGTCGAAATCGTGGGTGATGAAGACGATGGTTTTTTGCAGCATGTTCTGCAGGCGCAGAAACTCATCCTGCATCTCCCTGCGAATAAGGGGATCGAGGGCCGAGAACGGTTCGTCCAGAAGCCAGATGTCCGGCTCCACCGCCAGCGAGCGGGCGATGCCGACTCGCTGCTGTTGTCCACCGGAGAGTTCTCTGGGGTAGTAGCGTTCGCGCCCTTTAAGCCCGACGAGCTCGATGACTTCCAGCGCCCGCGCCTCGCGTTTCGTTCGCTCGACGCCCTGGATGTGGAGCGGAAACGCGACGTTGCCCAACACCGTTAAGTGCGGCAGCAGGGCAAAGTGCTGAAACACCATGCCCATCTTGTGCCTGCGGATTTCTGTGAGCTCGCGCTCGGAAGCCTCGAGAAGATTTCTGTTGTCGAAGATGACCTCACCGGCGGTAGGCTCGATGAGGCGCGACATGCATCGCACCAAGGTGGACTTTCCCGATCCGGAAAGCCCCATGATGACGAAGATCTCGCCGTCACCGACGTCGAAGCTCGCGTCGCGCACTGCGCCAATGAGGCCCGCTCGCTGCACCGCTTCAAGACTCGGTGCGCCGCCGTGTTGCGCGAGAAAGCCTTCGGCATCGTCACCGAACAGTTTCCATACGCCCCTGCAGGAAATCTTCGAGCCGTTTCCCGGCGCAAGCTCAGCGGAAACGCCGGCTGACGAGATCGATTCGGTCGTCGCCATCGGGAAGCATTAATTCCAAGAAACGGCCGCCGGAGGGAATGCCGTCCGGCGGCCGTGAGGTCTGATCTTGTCGATCAGCTACATTGGGCCCACTTACTCCATCGGTCCTTGTTTTTGGATATCCAGGCTTCCACCACCTGGTCCACGTTCTTACCTTCCAGGTCGACCTCTCCGATCATTTCGCCGATTTCCTGGTTGGTCACTTTGAAGTTGCGCACCGCCTGATAGGCGCACGGCCACTTTTTCTCGCCGCCTTTCCAGCCGACTTTCTTGATCCAGCCGCGGGGTTTGCCGCAGTCGTAAGCCATGTTGGGATTCATGCCCCACTTCGGATCGTTGTAGCACTCGTCCGTGTATCTCGGAAAGTCGACCCACTCGCCGCGGAACTTGATCGGTGCCCAGTGGGGCGTGTAGACCCATGCGAGCACCGGCGCTTTGCGCTCGTAAGCGGACTGGATTTCCGCGAACAGGGCGGCGTCGGTGCCGGCGTGCACCACCTCGTAGTCCAGTCCCAGCGCCTCGGCGCGCTCATCGTCGAAGCCGGCCCAGGTCACGGGACCTCCCAGGTAGCGGCCTTTGGGATGGGTTTCCGCGGTGGCGAACTCTTTCGCGCATTTGTTGAGCGCCTTCCAGTCGGGAAGACCCGGGCATCTTTCCTTCATGTAGTAGGGATACCACCATTCCTCGATGGCCTTCATGCCGGTCTCACCGAGATCCGTGGTTTTCCCGGTTGTGAGGCTCTTTTCCATCGCCTGCTTGCCGGTGGTCTCCCACATCTCCATGGCGACGTGAAGATCCCCAGACTCCAGCCCGGCAAACTGCGCGATGTAGTCGGCCTGCTGGTATTTGACGTTGTAGCCCATCTCTTCCAGCACGCGGCCCATGATATGGGTGGTGATGTACTGACCCGTCCAGTCGTGGATGGTGAGGATGATGGGATCCTTGGATTCGGGCACCGCGGCCCGGGCGGGTAGTGATACTGCCGTCGCGAGAGCGAGAGCGAGGACGGCGATTAGGCTCTTGGTGTTCTTCATTTTGCCTCCTCCGGAATGAGCCGTTCACGAAGGAAGGGGAGGGCCCCTTCCGGACGCCCATATTCAAAGCAAATAGCTATGGAATCAAGCGCCGGCCGGCTGCGGGCGCGGATCTGCCCCTGTCTGCGGCGTTGCGCGGGGAATTTGACTACAGCCGGTAGACGATCAGCAGCACGCCGCGGTCCACGGCGGGGCTGACGGGAGTCCTGTCGTTGTTGTAGAGGGCGACGATCAGCTCGTGGGAGCCATCGGTAATGTCCAAAGGCAGCGTAATCTTGATGCTCGGCGTCGCCGCTTCGGCCAGGAAGTCCTCGCCACCAGTTTGGTTCAGGTAGATGCGGTAGTGGCCTACGCCGGGCTCATTCGCCTGTCCGATCCGGCCCGCGTCGAGGCGGAACCCGGAGACGGAGACGCTGACGGTGATTTCGTCTCCAGGCTGCACCGCGTGGGTTTTATCGGCGCTGACCGCGATCTTGGGAAGATCCCCGCGGGCTTCGGCAGTTTCCCCTGCCGGCTGCGCAGTGGACGCGGCCTTGGACGCGGCGGCCTCGTCTTCGTCGGCGCACCCGGAGACAAGCGCCAGAATAAGGGCGCTGGCAAGAATTGAAGGCGCTTTCCACATGGTCGGGTCTAATCGCGGGTCGAATGCACTATGATCCCGCCGCATATTAGCGTCCCTTCAAGAAGACGTTAAGCCCTGAGTTTGCCCGGGAGGTTGCAATGGAGTCCGAAGTCGAATCGGCGCTGTCGCGCATCGATCTGTTCAAAAACGTTCCGATGGCAAAGATCAGCGCGACGCGCCTGGGGGGTCTGAGCAACCGCAACTACGAAATCGAGAGTCCCGTGGGACATTTCGTGTTGCGCATTCCCGGGGAAGGCACCAGCGACATCATCGACCGCAGGGTCGAGGAGCACAACGCCCGCATCGCGGCGCAGGCCGGAGTCAACGCGGAAGTGCTGTTTTTCGATGCGAAGGAAGGCACCATGCTTTGCCGTTACGTGGAGAACTCGGTGACCATGAATCCCGAGGGCTTCAAGGATCTCGGCACCGTCGAGCGGGCGGCGCATGCGTTCCATCGCCTGCACACCTGTGGTCATTCGTTTCGCACCCGCTTCGAATTGTTCGAGCAGATCGACAACTATCTCGGCGTGGTGAAGAAGCTCAAGGCGCCGATTCCCGATGGCTACTCGGAGGTTCAGCGCGAGGCCGAGGCCGTGCGCGAAGCTCTAGGCGCGCATGAGCTCCCCCTTGCCCCTTGCCACTGCGATCCGCTGGCGGAGAATTTTCTCGACGTCGGCGATCGTATGTTCATTGTCGATTTTGAATACGCGGGCAACAACGATCCCATGTGGGACCTGGGCGATCTCTCCGTAGAGGGGGAGTTCGACGAAAAGCAGGACGAGGTGTTCTTGAACGCTTATTTCGAAGGCCAGCCCCCGGCCTTCGATGCGGGCCGCATGGTGGTGTACAAGGCTATGTGCGACCTGCTGTGGACGCTGTGGGGCGTGGTGCAGTTCGCCAATGACAACCCGGCCGAGGATTTCTGGACCTATTCCGTCA
Source organism: Gammaproteobacteria bacterium (assembly GCA_041589735.1). GTDB lineage: Bacteria > Pseudomonadota > Gammaproteobacteria > HK1 > HK1 > CAMYJH01. The sequence continues at coordinate 6,609 of JBFHVA010000041.1, forward strand.
ATCGGCTGAACCGCTGCCGGTCGCTGATGGCGAGCGACGCCTTTCCCCGAAGTCTGGAGGCGGTGCGCCGGGGTCCTTAACCCTTTCTCGCTCAGTCGTTGCGCAGAACTTTGCGCATGCGCCGGGTATCGGCCTCGCTCAACCCGGCCGCGATGGCGCACTGGAGCACAAGCGGTGCCACCGCGTCGTAGGCGGCGGCAACGTCTTTGGAAAGCTTGCTGAGACTGTTGCGGTGCGCCGCCACCGTAGCCGCGTCGCCGCGGATCACGGGGCCGGTAAGGGCTTTGGGCAATCCAATGTGCATGATGTTCTCGGCCACGGTGCGCACCAGGCTGCCGGCTGCACGCTCGGCCTCCCGGCGTTCCAGACCCATGTCCTGAAGGGCGGGAATGGTGGCATAAACGAATCCGACGGTACCGCCCGCGATCATAGCGGCCAGCGCGTGGTAGGTGGGGCCGTGCAGCGGCAGGGCAAGCACTTTGGCCCCGACGGCCTTGGCAATGCGCCGCGCCGCGTTGACGGCGCGCTTGTCCCCCGAGCTCACAAAAAATGCGCCTTTGAGGTTCGGGGGCCGACTGGGATCGGCGAACGATGCCAGCGGATGCATGGCGCCGGTGCGGCCGCCGGCCCGGGCACAGGCCTCGAGCTCGTCCGCGGTGCGGGATCCGGCGCAATGAAGCACGCAGGCGCCCTTGCGAAGCCACGGCCCGACGCGGGCAGCCACCTCGCAGATGAACGGATCCGGTACCGCCAGCACCACCGTATCGGCCGCTGAAATCAGCTTTCTGGATGGATCGTGCCCGGAGGTGAGACGCCATTCACCGGGTCCGTTCCGGGCCAGCTTGTAAAGCCCGCGGCCCACCCGACCGCGGCCGACCAAGACAGTTTTCATTTTTCTCTCCCTTTTTGAATCGCATTGAGTACTTCGCCCGGAGCGCGATTCTACGGAACATCGCGATCGGTGACTTTTGCCACTGTAACCGAGCTGTAAGTGCAGTGTGATCTGCAGGAAAGCGGGGTCACCGTAATCTGATTCCCAGTCAGGCTGCCGTGGGCGCGGAAAGACCACGAATGCGCGAGTTACGTGACCCAGGTCACACACCGGACCACGGAAGTGTGACCCCGTCGGGCAGGTGGGGCGCGGCTCGTTGCCATACTGAAACTTGCCCCGGCGCCGACCACTTCCGTGGGCGCGGAGAAAAACGAGCATGAATACGCAAACAATGAGACTGGTGACGATTCTAGCGATTGCGCTTACGCCGCTTTTCTCCGCCTGCGCAGGAATCGAGCAGACCTTTCGCGATGCCTCTGGCGTCGTCAGCGAGGTCATCGACCTGAGCGCCGAAGCCGAGACTCCGAGGCAAAAAGAACCGCTTTACGCGATCGAGGATCGGGTGGAGTCTGCCTGCGCGCCGCTTTTCAAGAGCGCAAACCAGCGTATGACCGGCGGTGATGTGTCGATGCTGAACAAAGTTTCAGTACTGATGACTTCCGGGCGCTGCCGCAGCTCGGTGGATCAGGCCAAGCGCGATCTGGACCAGTATCGGGAAGACATCGACGCTGGTTCAAAGGTGGCGGACGCCGAAACTCAAAAGGCGTTTTGATCAAATTTCGTAGATCGTAGACGCGGAGCGCAGAGGGTTCTCACAGCCCGCCCCGAGCTACGATTTACTGTCTACCATGCTCCGGCATACGACGTACGATTCTCCCAACCCGCTCCATCTTCACCCCTCTCATCTCACCGACTTCGCGGAGCTTGCCGCCGGACGCAAGCCCGAAAGCTGCCTTGCCACCGGTGGCAGCCTCAGCAGCATCAACAGCAATAAAATCGCGAGGTAAAAAAGCGGGTCGCGGAGATCTGCTTTAACCAGCAGCAGATAGTGGCCCACGCTCGCCAGCGCGGCGATATAGACCATGCGATGCAGCTGCTGCCAGCGCTTGCCGCCGAGGCGCCGCACCATTCCGTCGGTGGAGGTGATGGCGAGCGGAATCAGCGGCAGCAGGCCGATCCATCCCACCGTTATGTACATGCGATAAATTGCATCCTCGATGACGTAGATGAAGTCCAACTCTGCTTCAAAGATCACATAAGCAATAAGGTGAAGCGCGGAATAGAAAAAGGCATAGAGTCCGAGCATTCGTCGAAACTTCATGATCGGGTTCCATCCGGTTAATCTTCTAAGCGGCGTTACGCAGAGCGTGATCAAAAGAAATCGCAATCCCCACAAACCGGTTTCACGGATGAATTCGTTCACCGGATTGGCGCCGAGCCCGTCGTTGAACATCCCCCAAACCAGATAGGCGAAGGGGATCAGGGCAATCAGAAACAGCGCGGGCTTTAAAACCCGTTCGATGAGCTGGTGTTGGGTCATGCGGGCGTTAGGGTGGATAAGTTACGGCAGAGAATTAGTAACATGTGACATGTAACACGTGACAAGTAAGAAACACCCGGCGACTGGCAACGCATACTTTTCGTAGGATTGGATGAATACGCCTAGCGTTAAAAATTATCCCCACAAATTACGTGTTACATGTCACATGTAACATGTCACTAGTAATTACTGACTGGAAGCAAACCGACCCGCCGGTCAGAAGAATTTCCTCAAATCCATCCCGTCGTAGAGGCTCGCTACCTGGTCGGCGTAACCGTTGAACATCATGGTGTCGATCTTGAATACGTCGCCGATGCGGCGCTCACGCGCCTGACTCCAGCGCGGATGAGCCACCTGCGGATTGACGTTGGAATAAAAGCCGTACTCGTGGGGCGCCGCGACGTTCCAGCTTGTGGGCGGCTCGTCTTCGGTAAAGCGAATGGTAACGATGCTTTTGATGCTCTTGAAACCGTACTTCCAGGGAATCACCAGGCGGATCGGCGCACCGTTCTGATTGGGCAGCACGCGACCATACAGGCCGACGGCGAATATGGTGAGCGGATGCATGGCCTCATCAATGCGAAGCCCTTCCACGTACGGCCAGTCGAGCACCGGCACCGTCTGTCCCGGCATTTGTCCCGGGTTGAAAAGGGTTCGAAAAGCGACGTACTTGGCTTTGGATGTGGGCTTGAATCGCTTCAAGATTGGCGCCAGCGGGACGCCGACCCAGGGCACTACCATGGACCATGCCTCCACGCAGCGCAGGCGGTAGATACGTTCCTCCAGCGCGTGGGGCTTTAAGAAGTCTTCCAGGTCCAGGTCGCCCGGATTTTCGCATTCACCGAGCACCTTGATGCTCCAGGGACGCGGCTGAAACTCCTGGGCGTTCTCGTAAGGGTCGCGTTTGCCGGTACCAAACTCATAGAAATTGTTGTAACGGGTAATGTCCTTCCACGGGGTCAGGGTTTCGTCGCTGCTGAACGCGGTCTCGGAAACTTTATTCAGCGACTCGCCCTTGGCATTGGGATCCGTGGCCAAGGCCCCGGCGCTCCCCGGCAGAAGCAAGCTCGCGGCGGCGCCGGCGATGCCCCCTGCGCCGCGTATGAAAACGCGTCGATTGAGATAAACGGATTCCGGAGTAATCTCCGACGGCTTGATGTCGCTGGGTTTTCTGATGAGCATGGGGATCCTTTTGCGCCGGCACGCTTGGCCTAACTGACCAAAGTTTAGGCGCGATTGTTCACGAAAATCTCACGTCATTATCCCGCGTGCGATCACTGTATCATTTTCTTGCTCAACTGAGAGTTGCCCGCGCGTTTCTGAACATCCGAAGCCAGGGGCCGTCCTCGCGCCAATCATCGTGATACCAGGAGTTCTGGACGCTCCGGAACACGCGTTCCGGATGCGGCATCATGATGGTGACGCGGCCGTCAGTGGTGGTGAGACCGGCGACGCCGAGCGGCGAGCCGTTGGGGTTTTCCGGATACCTGATCGCAGGCTTGCCTTTGCCGTCGACAAAGCGGAGACAGACCAGCCCTTCATCAAGCGAATTCTTGGCGCCGTCCGGGTCGGCAAAGACGGCGCGTCCTTCACCGTGGGCCACAGCAATGGGCAACATCGATCCTTCCATGCCGCGCAAGAAAAGCGATGCGGAAGGCAAGACCTCGACCATGGACACGCGCCCCTCGAACTGCTCGGAGCGGTTCTTCTCGAACACCGGCCAGTGTTCGGCGCCGGGGATCAGCTCGGCGAGGTGGGAGAACATCTGGCAGCCGTTGCAGACGCCCAGGGCGAAGCTGTCGCTTCGTGCAAAAAAATCTGCAAACACTTTGCGCGTGCGTTCGTTGAAGCGAATGGAGTTTGCCCAACCCCCACCGGCGCCCAAAACGTCGCCGTAGGAGAAACCGCCGCAGGCGACGATGCCTGCGAATTCATCCAATGTGGCGTTGCCTTCCACCAGCTCGCTCATATGCACGTCCACGGGAGCAAATCCGGCGCGGTCGAAGGCGGCCGCCATTTCCACCTGTCCGTTGACGCCCTGCTCGCGGAGCACCGCCACTTTCGGCCTGGCGCCTGCGAGGAACGGCGCGGCGACGTCATCATCTGGATCGAAGCTCAAGCGTGCGAACAGGCCGACGTCGCGTTCTCCCCGCCGCGCCGCCTGCTCCTCGTCGGCGCACTGGGAATTGTCGCGCATGCGCTGCATCTGCCAGCTGGTCTCCGACCATATTGACCGCAGCATTGGTATGGAATCCTGAAAAAGGACTTTGTCGTCCGCGGTGACGACCAGGCGGCGGGTGTCGTCTGCCGAGCCGATGACGTGGACGTGCTGGTCCATGGAGACAACGGCGCGCAGACGCTCGAGCACCTTCTCGCGCCGGTCCCTCGGCGTTTGAAGCACCACGCCGAGCTCTTCTGAAAACAGTGCCGCATGCGGGTCAGCGCCGAGCGCGTCCAGCGCAACGTGGACGCCCGCGTTACCGGCAAAAGCCATTTCACACAAGGTGATGAAAAGTCCGCCGTCGGAGCGGTCGTGATAGGCGAGCAGCAGGCTATCCTCGTTCAGACTTTGCACCACGGCGAAAAGTGATTTCAGGGCCTGCGGATCGTCGGCGTCCGGCGGGGTCTCGCCGAGCTGGCCGTAAGCTTGCGCCAGCACCGATCCACCGAGCCGGTTTTTGCCCTTGCCGAGATCGACGAGGATGAGATCGCTTTCTGCTCTACTGGTACGCAGCGCTGGCGTCAGGCTGCGGCGCACGTCGGCCACCGGAGCGAAAGCGGAAACGATGAGGGAAAGCGGCGCCGTGACCGCGCGCTCGTGATCGTTTTCACGCCACACGGTTTTCATCGATAACGAGTCTTTGCCCACGGGGATGGCGACGCCCAAGGCGGGGCAGAACTCCAGTCCCACGGCGCGTACGGTGTCGTAAAGCGCGGCATCCTCGCCCGGATGGCCACAGGCCGCCATCCAGTTGGCCGACAGCACGACTTCGCTTAAAGCAGCTATGGGCGCGGCGGCGATGTTGGTGAGCGCCTCGGCCACCGCCATGCGCCCGGAGGCCGGCGCGTCCAGCAGCGCCAGCGGAGTGCGTTCGCCCATGGCCATGGCTTCGCCGGAATATCCCTCGTAGTCGGCGATGGTGACCGCGCAGTCTGCCACCGGAACCTGAAAGCGACCCACCATCTGATCCCGGCAGACGAGACCTGAGACGGTGCGGTCGCCGATGGTGATGAGAAAGGTCTTGTCGCCGACGCAGGGCATGCGCAGCACGCGCTCGGCGGCTTCGCGCAGTTCTTTGCCCGATACGTCGAGGGGATCGGTTGCGCGATCGCGGTGGACGACGTCGCGATGGGTGCGGGGCGGCTTGCCCAGCAGAACTTCCAGAGGCAGGTCGATGGGCAGGTTGCCGGCGTCCCGGTCACTCACCGTGAGCCGGGGATCTTCGGTGGCCTCGCCGACGACGGCGAAGGGACAACGCTCCCGCCCACAGATTTTTATGAACCGCTCTAAGTGCTTGGGCGCCACCGCCAGCACGAAGCGTTCCTGCGCCTCGTTGCACCAGATCTCCATCGGCGACATCCCGGGATCGGCGTTCGGGACTTCGCGCAGCTCGAAGGATCCACCGCGCCCGGCGCCATGGACCAGCTCCGGCAATGCATTGGAGAGCCCGCCGGCGCCCACGTCGTGAATGGAGAGAATGGGATTGTCTTCTCCTAAGTGCCAGCAGCGGTCGATGACTTCCTGGCAGCGGCGCTGCATTTCGGCGTTGTCCCGCTGCACCGAGGCGAAATCCAGCTCCGCCTCGCCCTTTCCGGCGGACATCGAGGAGGCGGCGCCGCCGCCCAGGCCGATGAGCATGGCGGGTCCGCCGAGAACGATAATGCTCGCGCCCGGAGGCAGCGGCGATTTTTCCACCAGCTCGCGGCGAATGTTCCCGAGTCCACCGGCGACCATGATCGGTTTGTGATAGCCGCGCACCTCGCCGTCGGGTGTCTTTTGCTCGAAGGTGCGGAAATAGCCCCCAAGCGCGGGACGGCCGAATTCGTTGTTATAGGCGGCCGCGCCCACCGGGCCTTCCAGCATGATCTCCAGCGCAGAGACGATACGGTCGGGGCGCCCATAATCCCGCTCCCATGGGCGCTCGACGCCCGGGATGCGCAGGTTCGATACAGAGAAACCGGTCAGCCCCGCTTTGCTGCGCGCGCCACGCCCGGTGGCGGCCTCGTCGCGGATCTCGCCGCCCGAGCCGGTCGCTGCTCCGGGATAGGGCGAAATAGCGGTGGGGTGGTTGTGGGTCTCCACCTTCATCAAGATGTCGATCTCTGCATCGCTGCGGGTGTAGGCGCGTGAGTCCGGGTGAGGATAAAACCAGCGCCCGGGTGCGCCCCGGATAACCGCCGAGTTGTCCTTGTAGGCGGAGAGCACGCGGCCGGGATTTTGGGCGTAGGTGTTACGGATCATATTGAACAGCGTGTGCGGCTGATCCTTTCCGTCGATGCTCCAGCGGGCGTTAAAAATCTTGTGGCGGCAGTGCTCGGAGTTCGCCTGGGCGAACATCATCAGCTCGATGTCGTGGGGATCCCGATTCAGCGCCTTGAAGTTTTGCAACAGGTAGTCGATTTCATCCTCGCTCAAGGCGAGTCCCATTTCACGATTGGCGCGCTCTAGGGCAGGGCGGCCGTGCTGCAACAACGGAACACTCGCAAGGTTCGCGGCTTGCTGGTGTTGAAACAGCCTACCGGCCTGATCCAGGCCGGGGAGCAGGGCCTGGGTCATGCGGTCGTGTATGAGCGGCGCGATACCCTGGATCCAGCGGGCATCGGGCTCGAGCCCATTTGTCAGGGCAAACAGCCAGCGGGTCGCGCGCTCCACACGCCGAACGCTTTGCAGCCCGCAGTTGTGGATGATGTCGGTCGCCTTGCTGGACCACGGCGAAATGGTGCCCGGTCGCGGCGTGACCAGGACGCTGATCTGGGAGGAATCATCCGCTGATGTTCCATCGACGTCGGTGTCAAGGATGCGCTCAAGCGTACGATGCTGGTGCTCTTCGAGCGGCGCATCGCAATGGAGGATGTAGAGATAACGGGCGCTGACGCCTGACACCTGGGGCGCGCGATCATGGAGCTGGGCAAAAAGCTTTTCCCGCCGGAACGCGGAGAGCGCGGAATGGCCCGGCAGGGTGAGCACGGTAAGCGAGTCGTATGCGCGAGCCATTGGAAGGGTGGCGATCATACTTCACTTTGATACGGTCGTCAGGCGAAATTACCGATAAGGTTTACAATCGAAACGCGGGCTTCGTGTTAACATTCAAGCATATTGCTTGTATTCCGTTGGCTTGTGACCGACGGACGATATGATTCAGGAGTAGTCCACATGGCAGACGAAGAGAGCGGCACCGGCAGCCCGCCGAAAACTGGCGGCGAAGAAAACCCCGAGGCCGCGAAAAAGCCCACGGCCAAGAAAAAGGCAAGCAAGAAGAGCGCGAAACTCGCCGCTTGCAAGCCGGCCTCTCCAGTGCCCACCACCGCGGCGAAGCCCGCAACCGCACCGGCTCCGAGCGCTAAACCGGAAGCGGCAACTCCACGTCCCGCCGCGCCAGCCGGAGTCGGATCGTCGCCTGCCTACGCAAGCAGCGAAAGCGACACCATGCGCAGCGGTTTTCTGGCGCTATGGGGACCCGCCACCATGCTGGTTTTCGTGGTGCTCATTTTCCGTTTCATGGGGGAGGGTGACACCGACCGCGCGGTTACCGGACCGGGCGCCACTCAGGCACTGTCAACCTCGGGGCAAGATGTTGCCGGAACCGGGAATGCCGGAAATCTCACCCAGCCGGGGTCGTCCGGATCCGGTTTGAGCAGTCCGGGTTCCATCATGGACGCGATCCGCTCAGCCACCCCCGACCAGATCACCGCCGCGCTGGAAGCGGCGCGCTCGGCTATCAAGCGCACACCCGAGGGCGCGGAATCCGGTGAAATCACTTCCCCGCCCGCTGATGTGGCGGCGGACAGTGTCGCCGCACCGCCGGCGCCCGGTGGCCTCGAAAATCCGTGGGCGCCGACGGGCAACGAGCCGTTGATGTCCGGAGCGGAGCCGCCACCGCCGTCGGCCGGGCAACAGCCGTATTCGGCCCAGCAGCCGGGTTACCCGCCGGCAATGCCGCCCCAGGGTTACGCCCAGTACGGCTGGCAGCCAATGCCGCAACCGGGCTACGGTCCGCCAGCGCAGGGCCAGTACCCGCCGCAGGGGTACCCGATGATGCCGCCGCAGGGCGGCTATCCGCAGCAGCCGTATTGGGGCCAACAGCAACCTTACGGCGGCCAGCAGCCTTACGGCGGCCAGCAGCCCTACGGTGGCCAGCAGCCCTACGGTGGTCAGCAGCCCTACGGCGGGCAGCAGCCCTACCCGCCCCCCCCGCCGCCCGGATATTGAGCGCTGACAGAAAAGCCCCGCTTGAGGCGGGGCTTTTCGTTTGAGCCTCGAGGCCCGGGGCCGGCGACAAGTTCGTATCTCGAATTTCGCAGATCCGGTCGCAGATTCAGAACCTTAGACGCCGATTAACGATATAGGCGCGCTTGCGCGTGAATTCTCCGGTGCGCCTGTCATAAGGAACCGCGCGCAGGCGGGCACTTAAAGCGCGTTGCGTGCGACATCGCAAAACCGCGTTGAGCGCTGCTAGTTAGAAAGTTTCGTCACCTTGACGTAAACGGTGTACTCGGAATTCTGCTGCCGTTCGGCGCTGCGTCCGATGTCGCGGGAGCTCCGGGTGCTGGACTGAGACGCTCCTGAGACGAGCATCCAGCGTCCCAGTCGCCCGGTGACCGTGGTCTGGGTCTCGCGGCTCTCAATGCGCGCGCCGTCGAAACGATTCTGAGTAGGAATGATGTCGAGGATGACCCGATCCTCTGACAGTCTCGGGCGTACGTAGAATCCGGTGTTGGCCTCGGCGTAATCCACGCTTTCCTGAACGATCACGCGGCCGTTCTGAACGATGGTCGTGCGCTGCTTCAGCGGCCTCGACTCACCGGTTGCGATGAATGCCGCTTTACCTTCCAGCACTCGGATCTGCTGTGCCGCTTCGGAACTCGCGGCGCTCTCTTCTCTGATTGCGCGAGCCCGTGCTGACGATTCGCCGTCGGTTCCCGACAGCGAAAGGCCGCGACGGTCTTTCGAGGCGCTTCCGGCTGATATGCTCGAATCACCGCTTCTTACCTCAGCAAAGACTTCGGTCAAATCTCGTCGCACTTCCTCATCGACAACGTGCTTGACGCTGATCAGGAGATTCGCCGGCGCCTTGTCGATAGTCTGCAGTAGCTGCTTAATCTCGCGCAGGTTTTCCGGCGTGGTTTTAACGATGAGCTGGTTGGAGAGGCTGGTTACAGTTCCCGGCGGCGGCACCAGAGGTTTTAGCATGGTGACCACCTCACGAGCATCGCGGTACCCGATGGAAATCACTTCCGTGACCATGCGTTCTGCGGCGAGCAGGGCGCTCGAAAAGACGAGCAGGACAATGAATCGAGAAATGATGGCGCGCATGAAATTTGTTCAAATGCGCAGGCGGCGCAGGTTGGGATCGGGCTCGGCGTGTGTCCACATCTCGTCAAAAGTCTCGCCGAGCTCCAGCGCCACACGCCGATCTCCGAAATTCACTATCCCGTCGAAACGATCGGCGAGCTGTCGATAAACACTGCCGATTCGATCAGCGAGCAAAAAGGCGCAGTTGTACGAGACGTGCTTACTGTCGGGCTTACGGATCTCGACGAAGCTGCTGAGCTGTTGTGCCAGATTTATCAGGCGGTGGCCGGTAGCGAGAATCGGCCTCGAGTCCATAACAATGATATGGACCCGGGCGCGGCGGGAATCGAGGACAAATCGACGCAGCGTATCGGCAAATTCGGTGGTGTCGTAAACCGGCGGATCCAGATGGCGGCTGATTATCTCGATGGTGCGGCGGCTTTGAGCGAGCAGCGCAACGCTGGCTTCCAGGACCTGGGCGCTGGACTCTACGCTTACAGCTTCCTTGTCCTCACCAAGCTCGAGGGTTTCGAATTCAGGATCTGGCATTCCAGAGATCAAATGTCCTCGCCCAAGTTGGCGGCGATGCCAATATAGCTCGCCGGGGTCATGGCGAGCAGCCTTTTCTTTTCTGTTTCCGGAATATCGAGCTTGCTCACGAAATTCTCGATGGCTTTTTTATCGATGTCGCGTCCCCGGGTCAGCGCCTTGAGTTGCTCGTAGGGATTCTCGAGCCCGTAGCGGCGCATGACGGTTTGAATAGGTTCCGCGAGGATCGCCCAGGCCTTGTCGAGCTCAGCGGAAAGCGCGTTTTCGTCCACGTCGATACGTGACAGGCCTCGAAGGCAGGCGCGGTACGCGATCAGCGAATGCGCGGCGCCGACGCCGAGGTTCCTCAGCACCGTGGAATCGGTGAGATCTCGCTGCAGGCGGGACACCGGAAGCTTGGTAGCGAGATGGTCAAGAATGGCGTTGGCCATCCCTAAGTTTCCTTCGGCATTTTCGAAATCGATGGGGTTGACCTTGTGCGGCATGGTGGAAGAGCCTACCTCGCCTTCCGCCACCTTCTGCTTGAAGACCCCGCGGGAGATGTAAGCCCAGCTGTCGCGGCAAAGGTCCAGCATCACGGTGTTAAAACGCATCAGCGCGTGAAACAGCTCCGCCATGTAATCGTGGGGCTCAATCTGGGTGGTATAGGGATTCCACTCCAGTCCCAGTGAGGTGACGAAGCGGCGGGAAATGTCGGGCCAGTCCAGATCCGGGTAAGCGGCCAGGTGCGCGCTGTAGGTGCCGGTGGCCCCGTTCAGCTTTCCGAACAAGGCTACGGATTCGAACGACTCTCGCTGGCGCTTGAGCCGATGGGCGAACACCGCCAGCTCCTTGCCCACGGTGGTGGGCGACGCCGCCTGGCCGTGGGTGTGCGAAAGCATGGCGCACGACGCATAGCGGTGGGCCATGTCTCGAATCGTCTCGATAATTTCATCCATGGCAGGCAGCACGCAGCGCGTGCGCGCGTCGGCGAGCATCAGCGCGTAGGCCAGGTTGTTGATGTCTTCGGAGGTGCAGGCGAAATGGAGAAATCCGGCGATTTTCTGCAAAGACTCGATATCGCCGAATGCTTCCCTTAAAAAATATTCCACCGCCTTGACGTCATGGTTGGTGGTCTTCTCGATTTCCTTGACGCGCAGCGCACCGGATTCGTCGAAGTTGTCGACGATCTCGTCAAGTCGATCCCGGGCGCGCTGATCGATCGCCGGCACCTCCTTGATCGACGGATGATCGGACAGCATTTCGAGCCATCGCACCTCAACCAAAATTCTGTGGCGTATGAGGCCGTATTCGCTGAACACGGCCCGCAGCTCGGCCGTTTTTTCTCCGTAACGTCCGTCAATGGGAGAGATGGCGGTAAGGGCGGTCAGGTCCATACACTTATTTATTCTATATCCAAGCGTCAGTGCTTGCCCTGGGCGGAATCAAATGCAGCGCGCTGCTCCGCAGTCGCCTCGCTTTGATACTTCTCTTTCCACTCCTGATAGGGCATGCCGTAGATAATCTCACGCGCTTCCTCGTAACTCATTTCAATGCCGCGTTCCTCTGCGGCCACCCGGTACCACTTGGAGCAACAGTTTCTGCAGAAACCGGCCAGGTTCATCAGGTCGATATTCTGAACGTCATTACGTTTTCTAAAATGTTCCACCAGACGGCGAAACGCCGCGGCTTCGATTTCGGTGCGGATTTTCTCGTCCATGGTTTTCTCCTCTTAAGTCTAAAAGCTTTGTTTAGTCGCCGCGTGTCGATTCCGTTTTCGAAGATCAGGTAAGGGTCAGAGAAAGTTTCTTTGCCGCCTGCACGTCTTTTTCGGAGATGTTCTTCTCGATGTCATCCACAGTTTGCGCTGCGCCCGAGCTCCCCTGACCGGCTGTCTTTCGCATCCACGCGTAGGCCAGAATCCTGTTCTCCGGCACATATCTACTACGCCAGTGGCGAATGTCCAGATTGATCGGCGCCTCCGTCACTTCCTGTCGCGCTGCTTTTTCGAACCAGGTCTTAGCGGCATTTTGATCCGCCTTCACGCTGATGCCTTGCCGATAATGAATGGTGATGGCGGACCGCGCCAGATTGAAATTGCCACGGCGGGCGACATAGATACCCGCCCGAGCATCGGCATTGGATGGCAGAATCGGAGCTACGGTCAGGGTCGTCATGTGGCGGCGAGAATCACGGGCCGGAGCTGGATGAGGCGGCTGTAGATCAGGTAACGCATTGAGTATTCTAGTATCTCTCGTCAAACGACTAATTTAGCATGGCGGGCAGAATTGCGCCGCCCGTCCGCGGCCAAATGCGTATGCGAAGTTAAAGCTTGAAAGGATGCGGCTTTTCGGGAGGGTGATCGAGTGAGTAAGAAATCCCGCGTGGAAAAGGACAGCATGGGAGAGATCAAGGTTCCCTCGGACGCGCTCTACGGCGCCCAGACCCAGCGGGCGGTGGACAACTTCCCCGTGAGCGGGCTGAGAATGCCGCGGCCATTCATTCGCGCCCTCGGTCTGATCAAGGCGTCGGCGGCGCGCGTGAACCGGGACCTCGATCTGCTTCCCGCCGGAATTGCCGAGGCGGTTATGGCCGCGGCGGAGGAGGTGGCGAATGGGGCCCACGACGCGCACTTTCCCATCGACGTGTTCCAAACCGGATCGGGCACCAGTTCCAACATGAACGCCAACGAGGTCGTTGCCCGGCTCGCCGGAGAAAGGGCCGGGGCGCCGGTTCACCCCAACGACCACGTCAACATGTGCCAGAGCAGCAACGACGTGATCCCGACGGCCGTTCACTTAAGCGCCACGCTCGAAATCTGCGAACGACTGCTGCCGGCGCTCGCCCACCTGGCCGATACACTTTCGGCGAAAGCCAACAATCTTAAATCGGTAGTGAAGACCGGCCGAACCCACCTCATGGATGCCATGCCCGTGCGCCTGGATCAGGAGATCGGCGGCTGGGCTTCGCAGATCCGCGACGGTATTTCACGCATCGAGGACAGTCTCGATCGCCTGCGCGCGCTTCCTATCGGCGGTACTGCGGTTGGAACGGGAATCAACGCACACGAAGCCTTCGGTGAACGGATGGCGGCTGATCTGTCGAAAGTCACCGGCGTCGCCTTCAAGATTTCGCCGGATCGATTCGCCGCCATGAGCGCCCAGGACGCCGCGGTGGAGATGAGCGGGCAGCTCAAGGTGCTTGCCGTTTCGTTGATGAAAATTTCCAACGACCTGCGCTGGATGAACAGCGGTCCGCTGGCAGGGTTGGGAGAGATCCAGCTTCCGGCCTTGCAGCCGGGCAGCAGCATTATGCCGGGCAAGGTGAATCCCGTGATTCCTGAGGCGGTCGCAATGGCGTGCGCCCAGGTGATGGGCAATGATGTATGCGTCGGAGTCGCCGGCCAGTCGGGTAACTTTCAGCTCAACGTGATGCTGCCGGTGATTGCGCACAACCTGCTTCAAAGCATTTCGATTCTGTCGAGTTCCGCGACTCTTCTTGCCGATAAGGCCATCGCCGGATTCAGAATCAACGAGGAGCGGCTGATGGAGGCGCTGGACCGAAATCCTATACTCGTCACTGCGCTCAACTCGGTAATCGGTTACGAGCGCGGTGCCGCCATCGCCAAGAAGGCGTACGCCGAGGGCCGCGCCGTCATCGACGTCGCCAAGGAGGAAACCGATCTGAGCGAGGAA
>JBFHVA010000042.1:0-20406 GCA_041589735.1 Gammaproteobacteria bacterium
GAACCACTCCATCTCCGCCAGCTGTTGTTCCTTGGTGAGGGTGGACGGCTGGAATTCGTTTTCGACCCATTTTCTCGCTGCGGCCATGTCCGCGCTCGCTGAAATCGCGAATGCGGACAGGGTAGCGGCGGTCACGGCGCCGAAAATCAAATTCTTAAAGCCTCTGTATTGCTTTTCGCCAGTCATTGTTTCTCCTCCTGTCGGCCTTGCGTTGTTTTTCCGTGTCGCCGGCGCAAAGGCCTTATGCTCCGACGACCCGAGAATATCCGAGACTCAGCCCCAGCGCATTAGGACAATTAACCAAACAATCGAGATTCCCAGGGCATACCAGACGCTGAAATCCGTGAATCCCAGCCACGCCAGGTGGATAAAGGCGCTGCTGAGCAGCCCGATGAACAGACGATCGCCAGGCGTGGTGGTCAGGGGCAGAAAACCCCGCCGGGGCGGGGACGGGGCGATGACCTGCCAGGTCGTCATGGCCGACAAGATCACCGCGATGATGATAAAAAATGCTGCCGTCGGCGTGGTCCAGGCCATCCATTCGAGGTTGATCACGTCGACGTCCTCACACGCGTCCCAGGGCAAAGCCCTTGGCCATGTAGTTGCGTACGAACCAGATCACCAGCGCCCCGGGAACGATGGTGAGAATACCCGCCGCGGCGAGCAATCCCCAGTCGAGGCCGGTGGCGCTGACGGTTCGCGTCATGACCGCGGCGATGGGCTTTGCGTTGGTGACCGTCAAGGTGCGCGCCAGCAGCAGCTCAACCCAGGAAAACATGAAACAGAAGAACGCGGTTACGCCGATGCCGGTTCGAATCAAGGGAACGAAGATGGTGGCGAAGAAGCGGGGAAAGGAATAGCCGTCGATATAAGCGGTCTCATCGATTTCCCGCGGCACTCCCGACATGAAGCCTTCCAGAATCCAGACTGCCGGCGGCACGTTGAACAGGCAGTGGGATATCGCTACCGCAATGTGGGTGTCGATAAGGCCAAAGGTCGAATACAGCTGAAAGAACGGCAGCAGGAATACGGCCGGCGGCGCCATGCGATTGGTGAGCAGCCAGAAGAACATGTGCTTGTCGCCCAGAAATCGAAAGCGTGAGAAGGCGTAAGCCGCAGGCAGGGCGGTAAGCAGGGCGATGGCGGTATTGATGCTAACGTAAATCAGCGAATTGACGTAACCGGAGTACCACGACTCTTCGGTAAATATCTTGATGTAGTTGGCAAGCGTCGGGTCCTTGGGGTAAAGCGCAAACGCGTTGAGAATATCCGCGTTGCTGCGCAAGGACATATTGAGCATCCAGTAAATCGGCAGCAGCAAAAGCACCAGGTAGATAATGAGTCCTACCGTTCGTTTCTGAATTCTCATCGCTTGTCTCCGGTGCCGACGTTTTGAAGCGCCTGATAAAAGAGCCAGCTGAAAAGCAGAACGATGAGAAAGTAAATTAAAGAGAAAGCGGCTGCCGGGCCCAGATCGAACTGCCCGACCGCCATCTTCACGAGATGGATGGAGAGGAAAGTCGTGGCGTTCCCAGGGCCGCCGCCGGTGAGCACGAAGGGCTCGGCGTAGATCAGAAAGCTGTCCATGAATCGCAGCAGCACCGCTATGGTCAGCACGCCGCGCATCTTGGGCAGCTGAATGTAGCGAAAGGTCGCCCAGGCGGAGGCGCCGTCGATGCGCGCCGCCTGAAAGTATGCTTCAGGTATCGCCCTCAAGCCCGCGTACGCCAGCAGCACCACCAGCGGCGTCCAGTGCCAAACCTCCATCAGGACCACCGTCACCCAGGCGTCCAGAGGTGCCGCCGTGTGATCGAACTCTAAACCTAAGCCGTTGATGGCAACGCCCATCAAGCCGATATCGGGGCGGGTGAAAATGATCCAGATGGTGCCGATGACGTTCCAGGGAATCAGCAGCGGCAGCGCAAGCAGCACTAGACAAAGCGATGCGCGCCAGCCCCGCTTAGGCATAGCCAACGCAATGGCAACGCCAAGCGGGATCTCGATAAGGAGCACCAGCCCCGAGAACAGAAACTGATTTCCGAGCGCCTCGTGCAGCCGCCGATCGGTGAGTACCTCTTTGAACCACTCGGTGCCGACAAAAACGCGCTGACCCGGGCCGAAGATATCCTGCACCGAGTAGTTGACCACAGTCATCAGCGGAATGATCGCGGACAAGGCAACGATCAGAAATACCGGCACCACCAGCCACCATGCGCGATTGTCTTCCCACTTATCCATCTCGTGTTTCTTTAACTGACAAGACGACCGTCGGCGTAGACGCGGATCATTCGAGGGTCGAAAGCCACGCGGCACTTCACCTCGGGCAGCGCCAGGTCCTCCGGCAGCTTCATTTTGATTTCCAGATCGCCAAGCAAACAGGTGACAATCTTGTAATTTCCGAGATCGTCGACGGCTCGAATCGTGGTTTCGAAGGTGCCCCGGTCAGTGCCGTTCGCGGGGCGCACGAACTCCGGGCGCACGCCAAGCTCCAGCTTCTGTTCACCGCCGCCGATCTTTTTACGGACTTCGTCTGGCAACCGAATGTTGTATCCGGCCACCCGGACGCCGTCTTCACTGGGCTCGCAGGGTAAAAAGTTCATGCCGGGACTGCCGATGAAATAGCCGATAAAACGATGGGCGGGCGACTCGAATAGCTCTTGTGGCGTGCCCACCTGCAGTACCTGGCCCTCGTTCATAACCACAACCTGGTCGGCAAAGGTGAGCGCCTCCGCCTGGTCGTGGGTAACGTAGATGAGAGTCAGCCTGGAGCTCTCGTGGATCTCTTTGAGCTTGCGCCGAAGCTGCCATTTGGCCTGGGGATCGATGACCGTCAGGGGTTCGTCGAACAGGATCGCCGCCACGTCCGAGCGCACCAGCCCTCTGCCGAGCGAGATTTTCTGCTTCGCGTCCGCCGTGAGTCTTCGGGCGCGGGTTTTGAGCTCATCTTCGAGCTCGAGCATTTCAGCCACTTCATGAACGCGCTCGCGTACCGTGGCCTCGTCTACTTTTCGGTTTCGCAGCGGGAATGCAAGATTTTCGAACACGCTCATGGTGTCGTAGATCACCGGAAACTGGAAAACCTGGGCGATGTTTCGCGCCTCGGTCGTACGCTCGGTGACGTCTTCGCTGTCGAAAGACACTCTTCCTCGAGTCGGAATTACGAGCCCCGACATGACGTTCAGTAACGTGGTCTTGCCGCATCCCGAAGGCCCAAGCAACGCGTAAGCGCCGCCATCGACCCACACCTGGTCCAGCTCCTTGAGCGCCCAGTCCGCTTCGTCCGCAGGAGCTTTCAGGTAGGAGTGGGCAATCTGTTTGAGCTCGATCTCCGCCATGATCACGATCCCCATTGCGCATCGTACGGGGGACAGGCCGCTAGGCGCCCGCCATCATCGAAGGCATAGACATGATTAGGGTCAACATAGATGCTAAGCGTCTCGCCGAGCCCGAAGCTGTGCACGCCTTCTTCCTGCGCGACCCATGAAACGCCGTGGTGCGCAAGGTGAATGAACGTTTCCGATCCACTGATTTCGGCCAGCTCGACAGAGCCCTCGATCTCCACGTCCCGCTCGCTGCGACGGCTGATGTTGAGGAAATTGGCGCGCACGCCGAAACGGTACTCTCCTTCAGCGAGTCCGCTCATGTGGTCGGGTAAATTCATGCTGACGGTGTCACCGAGCACGGCTGACCGACCGGTCACCCGGCCGCCGATAAGATTGATGGGCGGATCGCTGAACACCTTGCCCACGCGCTCCGAAGTAGGCGCGTGAAATACCTCTACGCTCGGACCAGTCTGGAGGATGTGGCCTTTATCAACCACAAAGGTGTTACCTCCGAGGAGTAATGCCTCCGACGGCTCGGTGGTCGCGTAAACAACGATGGATTCCCGTCGCTTGAAAATCGCGCGCAGCTCCTGGCGCAGCTCCTCCCGCAGCTTGTAATCCAGGTTAACCAGCGGCTCATCGAGGAGGAGAAGTCCGGCTTCCTTGACCAAAGCACGGGCCAGCGCGACGCGCTGCTGCTGGCCGCCGCTGAGTTCCGCCGGCAGCCGATCGAGCAGGCCGTCAATGTGCAATGATTTTGCAACCGTTCGCACGCGCTGGTTGACCTCTTGTGGCGAGACGGCCGCCCGTCGCAAGGGCGACGCGATGTTTTCGAACACTGTGAACGACGGATAGTTGATGAACTGCTGGTAGACCATCGCCACGTTGCGCTTGCGCACCGAGGATCCAGTTATGTCGGCGCCGTCGACGGATATTTTCCCGGTGGTGGGTCGGTCGAGCCCGGCGAGAAGCCGCAATAGCGAAGTTTTGCCCGCAAGCGTGTGGCCAAGGAGTACGTTCACCGACCCCGGCTTGAGCTCAATGGACGTGGGGTAAATGTGCGTTTCCGCCCCCACTTTGCGGGTGACTTCCTCGAGCCGGATGGTCATCTTCTTATCGGTATTATCAGGATGGTGGAGGCCGGTCCGTCCTTCCAGCGGACCCCGAGAGGTTATCCGATATCCGCGGCCAATTTCCATTCTGAATGACCCCGGGCTGAAATCCCGGACTCGGTCGCCACGGAACAGCCCGCCGGCGGCTCCCTCAAACTGCAGTTCGCGCCAGGGCCGCGCCTTTGCCCAGCGCATGGAGCTTGCCCACCGCCACCGCCTTGGGCAGCGGCGCCATGCCGCAATTCGTGCAGGGAGAGATCCTTTCAGCGTCCACGTACTTTGTCGCCTGCTTGATGGTGTCGGCGACTTTCTCGGGCGACTCCACCTCCAGGCTGGCCACGTCGATAGCCCCGACCATCAGCTCCTTATCCTTGAGCAGACCAAGCAGCGAAAGCGGCACCTTGGAGTTGGCGCATTCCAGAGATACCTGGTCAATCCGGCTTTCGTTGAGCGCCGGAAAAATTTCCTCGTACTGGCGCCACTCGCTGCCGAGCGTTTCTTTCCACTTCAGGTTTTCTTCGATGCCGTAGCCGTAGCAGATGTGTACCGCGGTCTTGCAGGAAAGCCCCTCGATGGCACGGTGAAGCGCGGCGATTCCCCATTCCTTGACGTCGTCCATGAACACGTTGAAGGCGGGCTCATCAAATTGAATCAGGTCGACGCCCAAAGCGTCGAGCTCTTTCGCTTCATCGTTCAGCAGCTCGGCAAAAGCCATCGCCATATCCGCGCGCTTGCCATAGTGCGCATCGGCGATAGTGTCGCAGATGGTCATGGGACCCGGGAGTGTGAACTTGAGCCTGCGATCGGTGTGCGCACGAGTGAACTTCACCTCCTCGCCATGGACGGATCCCTTGCGTTTTACCGGCGAGGTGACCGTAGGTACGTCGACGACGTAGCGGTTATCGCGGATCCCCATCTTGGTCATTTTCTGCCAGTCGATTCCGTCTATATAGTGAAGAAATCCATGCACAAAATGCTCGCGAAACTGCTCGCCATTGGACACGGTGTCGATGCCTGCGGATTCCTGCTCTTTGAGCCAAACCAACGCGGCATCGCGTTTCCCCCTTTCCAGCGCTTCGCCTTCCAGGCGCCAGGGCGCCCACAGTTTTTCAGGCTCAGCAAGCCACTCGGGCTTGGGCAGGCTACCGGCAATGGTGGTGTCGAACATGAGAATTTCTCCTTGTATTTCGACCAGGCGCTCTAGTTCAATTCGCGCCCGTTTCTTTGTAGTTGCATCGCCTGCACGTCCAGGTGTGCGCCTCAGCGCTCCTTATGCTGCACTCTGCTGCGAATGCTTTCCTGCCACTCGTCGTTGTCCAAGTTTTTCCACCAAACCACAGTGTCACTGTGCTCGGAGAACTCGTAGGGCCTGATGCGGGCATTCTTTTCCGGGTGACAGTCGCCGGCAAGCTTGGGGTGCGTCTTGGCGAAGTTGTTTTGCTCGTTTATTCGGCCTTCGATCTCCGGCGGCGCATCAATCTTGCGTTCATTTTCGTACCACGCATCGAAGCATTCGAAATAAAAACCGAGTAGTCCTTTGAGGTGCGCCATTTCGTCATAGGGCTCGTCGTAGTACCAGACGGCGTTCTCTACGACCAGCCCGCCAGCACTGACGCTGAAATAACCAGCGTCGCCCTTGTAGGGACAATGGGTGTGGTGATCCGTTGGGACCAGCAAAGCCATGTGGACGTCCTCGCGGGGAAAGTAGTAAGCGGGCGCGTGGCCGAGCTCGTACATCACCTGAGCATTTTCGCTATCCGCCACGACCTCTCCCCCGAGCTCGACCTGTAGCTGCGAGGAAACGGGTTCGAGATCGATCTCGTAGCCCGGGTTCCGGCGCCACGAGGAAGGCGGGATATTAGTTTGTTTTCGAGTTGGCAACGCGAAACCTTGCGCCGGCTGGAAAGCGGAAATGGTCGATTTTTATCGAAGCCCGCGCGGGTCCAGCGGACCCGAAGCCGTGGCTTCTGACAGCAAGCGTTACGCTACTCCATCTAATCAACCGCGTCTAACCTGCTGCTCTCCGACCATTCGCCGGCGGCGAGCGGGCCGCCGCCTTTGCAGTGCAGGATTGCCGCGCTAAACCACATTCAGCTCGCGGATCGGTTTGTTGGCAGCAACGCGCCAATAGCCCAAGCCTGTAAGGTCGATGCTTCGGTATGCGCCGTCAACAATGAGCTCGCCGATCGCTCGGCCGACGCCGGGGCTTTGCTGCAGTCCGTGGCCCGAGAAGCCGTTGGCGAAATAGAAATTCAGGATCTCCGGATGCGGTCCGATAACGGCGTTCTGGTCCAAAGTGTTGTAGGCGTAGGTGCAGGCCCATGCGCTGTGAAGCTTGATTGCCTCGAAAGCCGGAACGCGCTTTGCCAGCATCGGCCAGATCGTCGAGTCGAACAGAGAATAATCGACCTCGTGATCGAAACTGTCGGGGTCTTCGGACTCGGGTGGCGAGATGCCGCAGAGAAACCGGCCGCTTTCGGGGCGGAAATACATGCCCGTTGTGTCAATGACCAACGGACAGTTGGGCAACTCATGCCGACACTCGAAAACGAACACCTGGCGTTTTCGCGGGGACACCGGCAACTCGATGCCCGCCATGGCAGCTATCTGCGCCGCGCGGGCGCCGGCAGCGTTCACCAGCGCGGAGCAGGCAATTTTTTCTTCCGAGGCGAGACGAACGCCGGTTACGCGCGCGCGGGTCAATTCAACGTCCGTGACCTCGCCCTGAAGGTAATCTGCCCCTTGCGCACGGGCCTTGGCCTTGAAGGCCATCATCAACGCGTGCGGATCGATCCAGCCCTCGTTTTCAATCCCCAGAGACCCCAGCGCAACACCCGTGGGGTCCAGCCACGGAAAGCGGGACCGAAGTTCCGGAACGTCGAGCAGCGCAACGTCGGCGCCGCACCGGCGTTGCAGCGCGTGATTGATTCTCATGGTATCCGCGGCGTGCTCGCCGGCAAGGAAAAGGTAGCCGGCCTCCACGAAGCCAAGTGCCGGCGCAGAGTCCGTCACCGCTAGCTGTTCGTCCGCCCGCTTTACGAATTCGGCGGCAAATCGTGAAAGCAGAATGTTCTCCCGGGTGGAGAACTGTTGCCGGATGCCGCCCACGGAGCGCGAGGTGGTGCAGTCAGCGTAGCTGGGATCCCGCTCGATGACCGCCACCCGGCCGTCGAAACCGGGGTGCGCGGTTAAAAAATAGGCGGCGGCGCTTCCAATCACGCCGCCGCCGGCGATCACCACATCAAAGTTGGCGGTCACTTGCGGCATGCTTCGTATTTCGTTCGAGTCGAGCCGATCCAGGGCGTGGAATAGCGGAAAGCACTGCTAGAATACGGCATCCGCGGCGGGCACGCCGTGCGTCATTGCCATCAGTCAACAAAAGAAAACGTCGAGGAGCATCACAAATGAGTATCGAGCGACTTCACAAAGGCCCCCGCATGAGCCAGGTGGTCAAGCACGGCGGCACCGTTTATCTGGCCGGGCAGGTGGCGCTGGACGCCAAGGGCGGATCGGCGGCGGACCAGACACGCAATATTCTGGATCGCATAGACGCGCTGCTGGCTGAAGCGGGGAGTAACAAGTCGAGGCTCATATCCGCCAACATCTGGCTTGCGGATATCGCCCTGTTCAATGAGATGAACGAGATCTGGGACGCGTGGATCGACCCCGAGAACCCGCCTACCCGCGCCTGTGTCGAGTCCAGGCTCGCGGCGCCGGACTATACGGTCGAGATTGCCGTCACTGCTGCGGCCTAGGTAGAAGGCTGGAGGCTGGTGACCAGAGTCTGAAGCACAAGGCACGGGTATTTTCCCCCGCTCCGGCAGCAAATAGGCAGTCACGAGTTACTTTCTTAAAGTCCCCAGCCTCCGGCCTCAAGCCACCACCCGCCGTAAACGCGCCGCCTGTCGTTCGATGAAAGTCCTTGTCCTTGGCAGCGGCGTTATCGGGGTGACGACCGCCTATTACCTGGCGAAAGACGGTCACGAGGTGACGGTCATCGATCGCCAGGCCGAAGCGGCTTCGGAAACGAGCTTCGCCAATGCCGGCCTGATTGCCCCGGCCCACGCCTACGCATGGGCATCGCCCAAGGCACCCGGTATCCTTTGGAAGTCACTGTTCAAACCAGATCAGGCGTTGCGCCTGAAGCTTCGCGCTGACCCCCACATGTGGTCGTGGTGCTGGCTGTTTCTGAGGCAGTGCACCGAGGAGCGCGCCCGTATCAACACCATCCGCAAGCTGAAGCTCTGCGTTTACTCGGTCGAGTGCCTCGACGCGGTGGTGAAGGACACCGGGATCGAGTACGAGGCCCTTAGAAGGGGAAACATCTATGTATATCGCTCCCAGGAAAGCTTTGACCAGGGCGTTTCCCATATGGGCATCCTTCAAGACCAGGGCTTGGAGCTGAAGGTATTGGACCGGGACGCGGTTGCCGCCATTGAGCCGGTGCTGGCGAAGGTCAAGTTCCGAATCGCCGGCGCCGTTCACTCCGCCACGGATCAAAGCGGGAACGCGCGCGTGTTCTCGCGACATCTCGCGGAACACTGCGCCAACAAGCTCGGGGTCAATTTTCTCCTCGGCACCACCATCAAGCGCATCGAGACGTCTGGTGACAGGGTAGAGCGCGTGGTCACCGATCGCGGCGCCCGGAACGCGGATCGCTACGTGCTCGCTCTCGGTTGTGACAGCCCCATCCTGGGGCGCGGTATCGGGCTGAAGTTGCCCATTTATCCGGTGAAGGGATACTCGGTGACCCTGACGGCGACAAGCGGAGACTCTGCGTTGGGTATTGGCGGCGTGGACGAGGACAATCTGATGGCGTGGTGCCCGCTGGGGGAGCGACTTCGGCTCACTTCCACCGCGGAGCTCAGTGGATACGACCGCGGATATCGCCCCGGGGACTTTCGCGCCATGTTCCGCGCCGCCAAAGAGCTGTTTCCCGATGCGGCCGATTACGGGCGCCCGGACTACTGGGCGGGGCTGCGTCCCATGACCCCGGAAGGCACCCCCATCCTGGGCTACGCCCGTTACAGGAACCTGCTGCTGAACAGCGGGCACGGCCACATCGGCTGGACCATGTCCTGCGGCTCAGGAAAAGTCACCGCGGACATCGTCTCCGGGCGGACGCCGGAAATCGATCTCGAGGGCATGGGCTACGACTGAGCATTCATCGGCCGGCGAGATTAGAATGTCTAACAAGTGATCGACCGCCCACGCCAACTGGAGGGTTCCCACATGTCCACCGCCGCTGAAAAGATCCGCGCTGACTCACCCCTGGTGGTGGATCGGCAGAACATGCCTTACGAGCTGGACGAAGGTATCGGGCACCGGGCCAAGATCGGACTGATTGTGTTAGCCACCGATCAGACCATCGAGTACGAATGCCGGCGGCTGATGGACGTGCCGGGCGTCGCGCTGTGGGAGAGCCGGATCCTCAATTCACAGACCATCTCCCGCGAAAACCTTGCCAAGATGGAGGCGGGTATGACGGAGGCGGCCCGGGTCATCATGCCCGGAATTCCTCTGGACGTGGTTGCCTATGGCTGCACCTCCGGGGGCATGGTCATCGGCACCGAAAACGTGCACGCCCGTATTCACGAGGCCCGCCCGGAAGTGGCCTGCACTACCCCCATGGAGGCGACGTTCGCTGCACTGCGTGCCCTTGGTGCAAAAAGGATCTGTTTTATTCCGCCTTATAACGACGAAATCAACCGAAGCATGCGCCGGCATATCATCGAAGCCGGATTCGAAGTGCCGGTGATGGGGTCGTGGAACCTCTCCGAAGATGAAAAGGTCGGGAAGCTGTCACCTTCCACGGTGCGAAACGCCGTGCTCGAACTCGGTGCCTTGGATTCCGTGGATGCAGTGTTCGTTTCATGCACTAATGTGCGCCTCGCCGACCAGGTGGAGTCGCTGGAGACTGAGCTCGGTAAACCGATCACATCCAGCAACCACGCCATCGCCTGGCACTGCTTGAGGCTCGCCGGCATCGACGACGTCATTCCCGGGTACGGTCGGTTGTTCCGCACGGGGCTCGCCGCCTGACTTCGGCGCGACGCATTCCGACCAAACGCCGGGTTTCCGTGTCGTACGTCGCCGGTGGCTTCGCCATTGCGGCGCGCTGGCTTTTTCTTTTACTTTTTTCCTTATCTCTGAGTTCCGTCTCGCACGCAGGCGGTGATAGCCGAACAATTCTGATCTTTGGCGACAGCCTGAGCGCGGCCTACGGATTTGATCTGGAGAGAAGCTGGGTCAGCCTGCTCCAAAAGCGCCTTGAGGATCACAATCCGGCGTACCGGGTGGTGAACGCCAGTATCAGCGGCGAGACCACCCGAGGGGGCGCCGCACGCATCGAGTCGGTGATTGCTCGGCATGAACCCGTGATCGTGCTGGTGGAACTTGGCGGCAACGACGGCCTGCGCGGTATCGATCTCGAAACCACTCGCAAGAACCTGGCCGCCATAGTTGAAACCTGCCTGAATGCGGGCGCCAAGGTCTTGTTGCTCGCCATGGAGCTGCCGCCAAACTACGGTCAAAGCTATATCACGGAGTTCAGAGAAATTTATCAACTTATCGGAGTGCGCGAAGATGTAACGCTCGTGCCTTTTTTCCTCGATGGCGTTGCCGGCGACGCGAAGCTCATGCAGTCCGATGGAATTCACCCTGAAGCGGAAGCGCAGCCAAAGCTGCTCGAAAATATCTGGCCTTATCTCGAGCCCCTGCTCGAGGGCTGACCGGCGAATGGCTGTGGGCAAAAAGTGCGGCGTCGCGGTCTAGTGATTGCTTTTTCCAGCCTTGTCGCGCTCGTGATCGTCGGCGTGTGGCTCACGGGCAACGCCATATTGCGCAATCGTGTTCCCGTTGCCGCGCCGCCGGGCGCGGTCGCCAGGCTGACGACCTACCTCACGGGTAACGTGGCCGAAACGCGTGAGGACCATCGCTTTCCTGAGCTGCGCACCCGCATCTTCAGAGTCGGCGAGGACGATCTGATCGAATATGTCCGGCGCGCCTGTGAGGAGCTGGGCTGGAAAGATATCGGCGTGGATCCGAAACAGAAAATGGTTCGGGCGCAAATCCGTACCCCGCTGCTTGGTTTCGTCGACGACCTGGAAGCGCGGGTGGAAGCCGCGGAACCGATCTCCGCCAAGCTTCATGTGCGCTCCAGTTCTCGAATCGGTCGTGGTGATCTCGGCGCCAATACGCGTCACGTGCTCGACCTTTACCAGGCCATCGAGGCGCTGATCGCGGAGAAGAGTTCAGATGCGTAAGCGTCGGAGAAGTAGTAGCTTCGTTCTGGCAGCGGCCGCGATCATTGCAGCATCGTCGTTCGTCGGAGGCTGCGCGACGCTGGGTTACTACGCTCACTCCGTCAACGGACATCTGCAGCTGATGTCCATGCGTACGCCCGTGGATCAGCTGATCGCCGATGAGCAAACCGGTGAAGAGCTTCGCCAAAGACTGCAAAAGGCCCTGGCCATACGCGAGTTTGCCCAACGGGAGCTGGACCTGCCCGACAACGGCAGCTACACGAGCTATGTGGATCTGGACCGGCCATTTGTTTCCTGGACTGTTGTCGCCGCGCCGGAGTTGTCTCTCGAAGCGAAGGTTTGGTGTTTTCTGGTCGTCGGCTGCGTTTCCTACCGTGGTTATTTCCGTGAAGCGGAAGCAAAGCGGTACGCTGCCGAACTGGCGGCACGGGGCTACGACGTGGTGGTGACGGGTGTGCAGGCGTATTCGACCCTGGGATGGTTCGATGATCCGCTACTGAACACCATGATTCGCCAGTCGGAGTACCGCCTCGCCGGCCTGATATTCCATGAGCTCGCCCATCAGCGCGTTTACGCGAAAAACGACTCGGCGTTCAACGAGGCCTATGCCGTAGTGGTGGAGCGGACCGGCGTGAGCCGCTGGCTGGAGAGGGAGGGAGACCCGGATCTGAGCGCGCGCTACGCCCAGGACCAGCAGAGACGCGCCGCCTTTCTCGCGCTTCTCGGCAGCGCACGTGGCTCGCTGGAACGAGTCTACGCGTCAGCGCTCACGGATGAAGCCAAGCGCGCCGAGAAGGCGGCGGTATTCGAGCGGCTGCGCGACGATTACCGCGCGCTGAGGCAAGGCTGGGGCGGTTACGCCGGTTACGACGGCTGGTTCGAGTCGGAGCTCAATAATGCCAAGCTCGCGCTGGTTGCCACCTATAACGCGTACGTGCCCGCGTTGGAAAAGCTGCTGTCACAGCAAGGCGAAAACCTGGCGGCGTTCAATGCGGCCTGCGAGAAATTGGCCCGGATGCCGGCAGAAGAGCGCAGCCGCGCGCTTGAGCGCCTGGCTTTCGTTTCATCAGCGCAGCGGACCTGAAATGTCTCCGTTTTCGTCCAGCGCCGGGTATGGCAGGTTGTTTCGACGGCAGTATGCGGCAACTTCCGGGTGGCACCATTCGAACAGGGTGTGTGCGTAGAGTTCCGGGTCGAGCCGCGAACGATCATACAAGCCGGCCGCCTCACGTTGCTGCTGCGCCTCGAACAGCAGGATGGCCGCAGCCACTGAAACGTTGAGCGACTCCACCATCCCGGCCATGGGAACGGCAACGCGAAGGTCCGCGTGGTTCAGACCTGCTTTGCTTACGCCGTCGAGCTCCGCACCCAGCAGAATCGCGGTCGGTCGGGTAAAGTCGACCTGTCGATAATTGAGTGCGCTTTCGTCGCGGTGTGCGGCAACAATCCGCATGCCTTTTTCTTTCAGCGTCGAAGCGGCGGCGTCCAGATCCGGGTGGACGCAAATGCGGACCCACTTTCCCGTTCCTCCGGAGCTCATATGATTGGCTTTCAGTCTAGGATCCGGCCATACCGCGTGCGCCTCAAAGGCGCCAACCGCATCGCAGCTTCGAACGATGGCCGAGAAGTTGTGCGTCTTATGAACGTTGTCCAGAAGCACAGTCAAATCCGGCTGTCGCCGGTCGAGCACGGCCCGCAGTTTGGCGAAACGTTTCGGTGTCATGGGTAGAAAGTCGCAAGCTTGGGGCGCGCGACGGTTCGAAATACGCTTACGAGTTGAGCGCGGAAATCCATACCGCTATTGTACGCGGGCGCTGGCGTGCTGATGCGGTCGATTGTCTGAACCCCTTTCCAAAACCAGCGGTACGCAAAATTCAAAATGTTGAAAATCCTTATCGCCGGCTGCGGAGATGTCGGTATTGCCTTGGGACTCATGCTGGTCGAGGACGGGCATCGGGTCTACGCGCTTCGCCGCAACGTCGGCGCGCTGCCGTCTTCTCTGGAGGCGGTAGCGGCGGACCTCACGGATCCAGCCACGCTTGGCTCGCTGCCTGAAGCGGATGTCGTCTATTACGCCGCCGCGGCCGACGGGCGCGACGAGGCTGACTACCAGCGCGCCTATGTGTCCGGCGTGGGCAATGTTCTGAAATCGCTGAAGGACGGCAACCGATCCGTTCGAAGGTTTATCTTCGTATCCAGTACCGGCGTCTACGGTCAGGACGCCGGTGAGTGGGTGGACGAGACTTCGCCCACTCAGCCCGCACGCTTTACCGGCAAAAAACTGCTCGAGGGTGAGCGTCTTTGCCTTGAGGGGCCCTACCCGGCAACAGCAGTTCGTTTTGGAGGTATTTACGGACCGGGCCGAAACCGCCTGCTTCGCCAGGTGCGTGACGGCGCTACCTGCGTGGAGCAGCCGCCGCGCTATACCAACCGGATCCACCGGGACGATTGCGCCGGAGTGCTCCGGCACTTGTTGCGGCTGGACGCGCCGGCGCCGGTATACATCGGCGTCGACTGCGACCCAGCGGCGCAATGCACGGTGATGGACTGGCTGGCAAAGCGAATGAACGCTCCGGCGCCTCGCCGGGAGACAGATCGAGGCCCCGGCGGTCAGGGCAAACGATGCCGCAACGATTTGTTGATTGAGAGCGGTTATAGTTTTCTTTTTCCCACTTTTCGCGAGGGTTACGCGCAGATGATTGATTCCCTGAACGCCTCTGATCAGTCCGTCAGTTGAACGGCTGTTTTTCACCCGAATGAGAGAAAAAATGTCGCCTGGTTTGGACAAACTCTATAGGCAAGCGCTCGATCGCTTCGGCGAGGTTTACGCACGTGCGGGGAAATGCGGAATCACCGAGCCCAACGCCATGAATCTGGCCACCGCGGACGCGCGCGGCCGCCCGTCGTCCAGGGTCGTTCTATTGAAGGAGTACGATGAGCGCGGTTTCGTCTTCTATACCAACCACAACAGTCGAAAAGGTCGGGATCTGGCCGCCGTACCCCGCGCCGCCCTCTGTTTTTATTGGGAACCGTTGCTTGAGCAGGTGCGAATCGAGGGATCGGTCGAAGCCGTCTCGGAAAAGGAAGCTGAGGCGTACTGGGCGACGCGGCCGCGCAACAGTCAGATCAGCGCCTGGGCCTCGCAGCAGTCCGAGCCGCTGGAATCCAACGCCGTTCTCGAGCAGCGCATGGTGGAAATCGCGCAGAAGTACCAGGGACAGAATGTTCCGAGACCGTCTTACTGGTCCGGATACCGTGTCGTGCCCGACTTGATTGAATTTTGGCAAGGCGGCGAGTACCGGCACCGCATCCACGAGCGAATCTGCTACCGCAAACAGGCCAAAACCTGGAATGTGAATCAGCTCTATCCTTGATGTTCAGCGGAGTGTTCCGGGTCGATTGCTTTGAACTCAATGGGCCACGCCGAGATGATTAAACAGACTTCCATCAAGGTTCGCACCAGCGGCCGGGGCACGTATGAAATCACCGGCGATGTTCAGCGGGCGGTAAAGGAGTCTGGCGTTGCCAAGGGTCTTTGCCACGTTTTTATTCACCACACCAGCGCCTCGCTAATGCTGTGCGAGAACGCGGATCCTTCGGTGCTCAGTGATTTGGAGACCTTCATGTCAAAACTCGTGCCGGACGGGGACGCGATGTTCCGGCACACCGCCGAAGGCCCCGACGACATGCCGGCCCACGTGCGCAGCGTGTTGACGCAAACGGGTCTCGACCTTCCGGTGGACGGAGGACAGCTGGATTTGGGCACCTGGCAGGGCGTATTCGTGTGGGAGCATCGGCACGCGGCGCATACCCGCAGGCTGACGCTGACGGTGCACGGCGAATGACGGGTCCACAGGCCCGCGCCGTGCTGATCACCGGCTGCTCCAGCGGTATCGGTTTGTGCGTGGCAAAGGGACTGAAGTCCCGCGGCTATCGCGTGTTCGCCACCGCGCGCAAGGAGGCGGATGTCCAGCGCTTGATTGGCGACGGTTTCGAAGCGCTCGAGCTGGATCTGAGCGATTCGGAATCCATCACCGCGGCGCTCGATGAAATCCTCGAGCGCAGCGGAAACCGCCTGTACGCGTTGTTCAACAACGGCGGTTACGGCCAACCCGGCGCGGTGGAGGATCTCACTACGGAGGTGCTGCGCGCCCAGTTCGAAACCAATTTCTTTGGCTGGCACGAGCTCACCCGGCGAGTGCTGCCGGTAATGCGCGCCCAGGGCGAAGGCCGCATCATTCAAAACAGCTCGGTGCTCGGCTTCATCACGCTCAAGTTCCGCGGCGCCTACAACGCCAGCAAGTTTGCCGTTGAAGGTTTGAGCGACACCCTGCGCATCGAACTCAAGGGAAGCAACATACATGTTTCCCTGATCGAGCCGGGACCGATAATCAGTCGCTTTCGCGAAAACGCCTACCGCGCGTTCAAAGCAAGTATCGATATTGAACGCAGTCATCATCGAAAGGCGTACGTGTACCTGGAGCGAAGGCTCGCGAACAATGTAAAGGAGCCGCCGTTTGCCTTGCCTGCGAGCGCGGTTTTGAAGAAAGTGGTGCACGCACTCGAGAGCGATCGCCCGAAACCACGCTACTACGTCACTGTGCCGACCTATGGGTTCGGACTGCTGAAAAGGCTGCTGCCGACGCGACTGCTCGACCGCCTGCTCATTGCCGCTTCGGGCGCCGAAGCGCGTCATTGACGATTGACGACTGATAAAGCGCTTCAGTGAGGGCTTGGTGGCAGCATTTTTCCGATATGCCGGTGCTCACGCTGGTTTTTCTGCATTTATCCTGCCTTTTACCCCGGCGTGCAGCAGTTTAAGATAGCTGTCCATACCAAGCAGGGGCGCCTCGCTATGATCGACCTGCGGTCGCGGTTCGAGGTCGATTCGTTTTCCCTGCCATCGAAAAAAAGAAGGAGGAGTCATGGCTAAATCAATACGCATCCGTTCCCTCATCGCCGCCGCCGGCGCCTTGCTGGCAACAGCCCTCTCGACCCCGGCG
The DNA here is from genome assembly GCA_041589735.1 of Gammaproteobacteria bacterium. Classification (GTDB taxonomy): domain Bacteria; phylum Pseudomonadota; class Gammaproteobacteria; order HK1; family HK1; genus CAMYJH01. Next base: position 16,704 of record JBFHVA010000042.1, read on the forward strand.
CTCGCGGCCGAGAAGTGGGATCTGCCGCTGGCTTGGCCTCTGGGTAACTTCCACGTGACCAACGCGCAGATTTTCGCCGACAAGGTAAAAGAGGTAACCAAGGGCGAGGTCCAGATAACAATTCATCCCGGCGGCTCGCTTGGCTACAAGGGGCCGGAAATGCTCGGCGCGGTGCGCGACGGCCTGGTCCCCATCGGCGATATTCTGCTCAACCAGCAGGTGGGCGAAGAGCCGTTTTTCGGGATCGAATCGGTTCCCTATCTCGCGTCGGGCTATGTCGAGTTGCGGGCGCTGCAGACTTTTTCGCGCCCGGTCTACGAGCGCCTGGCGAGAAAACATAACCAGAAAATTCTTTACATGGTGCCCTGGCCCGGCCAGAACGTTTATTCAAAATGGCAGATCACGAAGCTCGACAACCTGAAAGGACTGAAGATTCGAACTGTAGACAGACTCGGGACCGACTTTTTCGGCGAGCTCGGCGCGAGCCCGACACAGCTTCCCTGGGGTGAGGTGGTGCCCTCGCTGGCGTCCGGAGCCATCAACGGCGTGACCACGTCCAGCTCGTCCGGCGTGGACGGGAAGTTCTGGGAGTTTTTGAATCACGTCAATACCTTTCACTGGCAGTCCGCATCCAACATGGTGAACGTGAACCTGGACGCGTGGAACCGGCTCAGCCCCAAGCACCGGGACGCCATCGAGGCGCTAGCAAGCGAACTCGAAGCGCAGTTCTGGGAAGCGTCCATCGAGGAAGACGAGACCAAGATGGCGGTGCTGGCCAAAAACGGGGTCACGATCAGCAGACCGACGCCTGAGCTCCGCGGCAACTTGGTCGCCGTGGCGGAGAAGATGTGGGCAGAATTCATCGCCTCGGTTCCCGAGGCGGGACCGGTCATCAAGGCGTATCGCAAGATGGTCGGTAAGTAGTCGCCCGCCGGCGGCAGGAAGCGCGCGAACGGCTGTCCGCGATGATCGCCGCCTTCCTGCGCCAAATCGATCGGCTTGCAACCTGGGCGGCGGCACTTGCCGCCGCCTGCCTTTTGTTGATGGCGATCCTGATGATGGGCGAGGTCATCGCCCGCTCGGCGTTATCTCAAAGCCTCGTCTTCAGCTGGGAATTCAGCGGCTACCTGATGGGCGCCACCTTTCTATTCGGCGCTGCCTATACCCTTCGCTCCGGCGGCCACGTGCGCGTCTCGCTGCTGGCAGAGCACGTGCCCCCAGGCGTCACGCGCGGGCTCGAGTATTTTTCCACTTTGGTTGGTATCGTGGTGACCGCGTACATCCTGTACGCGCTGTGTGATCTCACCTACTCGTCGTTCAAGCGCGATATCGTCTCATTCACACCGACCCGGACGCCGCTGATCATCCCGCAGGGCGCACTCGCCGTCGGCGCGCTGCTGCTTTTCCTGCAGATGCTCGCGCGGGCCATAAGGCTCGTTCGTGGCGAAGAACCGGATCTCGAGCCCGACGGTCAGACCCCGGACGGTGAGCTGTGACCGCTACCGTCTCCGTTACCATCTTGCTGCTGGTTCTGTTCCTTGGTGCCGGCGTATGGGTCTCGCTGGCGCTGTTTTCCGTCGGCATCGCCGGGCTCGAAATTTTCCGCAACATGCCCATCGAGCGCCAGCTGGCGATCAGCATCTGGAACACCATGACCAGCGAATCGTTGATAGCGTTGCCGCTGTTCATTCTCATGGCGGAGATTCTGTTCCGGACAAGGCTGTCGGCGTCTTTATTCAGCGGGCTCGCGCCCTGGGCGGCCTACCTGCCGGGACGGCTGATGCACGTCAATGTTCTCGGCTGCACCATGTTCGCCGCGATTTCCGGATCGTCCGCCGCCACCGCGGCGACCGTTGGACGCATAACTCTGAGCGAATTGTTCTCGCGCGGCTACAACCGCAATCTGGCCATGGGATCGCTGGCCGGCGCCGGCACGCTCGGATTCCTGATTCCGCCGAGCGTGATCCTGATTATCTACGGAGTGCTCTCGGAGACCTCGGTGCTCAAGCTGTTCATCGCCGGCATCATCCCGGGTCTGCTGCTCGCCGCGACCTACATGATCTATATCGCCGCGCGCGCGGCGCTCTCGCCCGGCCTCACGCCAGAAGGCGGACCCCCGGCAACGTTCGCCCGGCTCATTCGAAGCGTCGTCGATCTCGGCCCGGTGCTGTTTCTGATCCTGCTGGTGCTGGGGTCCATGTACGCCGGTTACGCGAGCCCGACCGAGGCGGCGGCCGTAGGCGTGCTCGGTGCTTTCCTAATCGGCGCGCTTCAGCGTTCGCTTACCTGGCGAGCATTCGGACAAGCGTGTATGAGCGCCGTTCGCACCAGCTCGATGGTAGGGATGATCGTGACCGCAGCAGTTTTCCTTTCCCAGGCTATGGCGTTTCTCGGCGTGCCCCGCGCGGTCGCGGAACAGATAGCGGCGCTGGATCTGTCCGCCTTCGGACTGGTCCTTCTGCTGCTGGTGTTCTATATGCTGCTTGGCTGCGTGCTGGAAGGCATGTCGGCGATCGTCATGACTTTGCCGATCACGCTGCCGCTCATCGTCGCTGCCGGCTACGACAAGATCTGGTTCGGCGTGTTTCTGGTGCTGGTCGTTGAGATGGCGCAGATTACGCCGCCGGTTGGTTTCAACTTGTTCGTGATTCAGTCGCTGACCGGCGAACGGATCGGGGCAATCGCCAAAGCGGCGCTTCCGTTTTTTATTATCATGATCATCTTCACCATCATGATCGCCGTATTTCCCGAAGTCGTCACCTGGCTGCCCGAAAAGGTGCAGCTCAGAGGCTAGTCAATCGACGATTCTGCAACGAGGAGCTCATTGACCGCACGCCGCGCTGAAGCCCGCATTGCCGTCGACATCGGCGGCACCTTTACCGACGTCGTCCTCGAGCACGGTGAGTCTCGAATTACCGTCAAGGTGCTAACCACATCCGAAGCACCGGACGAAGGCGTGATCGCCGGCGTTCGCGACGTGCTGGAGCGGTCCCCGGTGGCGTCCGCCTCGGTGGGGTTGATTATCCACGGCACGACGCTCGCCACCAACGCCATCCTTGAGCGCAAAGGCGCGCGTACGGTGCTGATCACTACCGAGGGTTTTCGCGACGTGCTCGAGATCGGCTACGAGAGCCGCTACAACCAGTACGACATCATGATTGAGAAGCCACGGCCATTGGTGCCGCGGGATCGTCGACTCACGGTGCGCGAACGAGTCGACGTGCATGGTCGGGTGCTCGAACCTCTGGACGAGAACGGCGTCGTTGCTCTGGTTCCGGAAATTCGAAAACTGGGTGCCGAGAGCATCGCAGTCGGGTTCTTGCACTCATATGCCAACCCGGCCCACGAAGCGCGGGTGCAAGAACTGCTCGCAGAAGCGATTCCGGGTCTGCCGGTAACGCTTTCCAGCGAGGCCTGCCCGGAGGTGCGAGAGTACGAGCGCTTCTCCACCTCGGTGGCCAACGCCTACGTGCGCCCCCTGATGGAGAGCTATCTCGGACGGCTCAACGGGCAGCTGGAATCGCTGGGCTTGAACTGCCCGCTGCTGCTGATGACTTCCGGTGGCGGGCTCACGACTCTGGAAACCGCAATGCGTTTTCCTATCAGGCTGGTGGAGTCGGGCCCGGCCGGCGGCGCGATTCTCGCAAGCCATATCGCCGCCGAGATGGGCCTGGATAAGGTGATTTCCTTCGACATGGGGGGC